>NZ_PQVS01000005.1:0-255028 GCF_002922995.1 Lelliottia sp. 7254-16 | reverse complement strand
GTAGCGGGCGAAATGCCGTAGTGACGGCAAAGAGAACGGATGTTCGCCCCGTCTTGCGAGGCGAACAGAACAAACTCGGTACGTAATGACATGGTATCTCTCGCATCCCAGGGCATAAGCGACTCCAAAAACGGGTTCGTATGCCTTAGTTGTAAGTGTCTACCATGTCCCCGAACAAGTGTTCATGATGTCCCCGGACCGTACAGGGAGAGGGTCAGGGTGAGGGCACCAGCGCGCGCTGTTCCCCGTCATCAAATCATTTCAACGTACAATCGCCGCACTGTTGAACATCTGGCAAGCGATAGCGCTGACAGCAGGTACGACGCACCAGCAGCCCGTCGCGTGGGACCACGGTGCGGAAAAGCGGGTTGTCCTGACCATCCGCAAGCTGTTTAGCAAAGAAGCAGGACTGACGCAGTGCCTCGACGGTCTCGTCACCCAGCACCGGTTTCATTTCTGTCAGATACCAGTGAATGAGATACCCGGTATTGCTCCAGATAAGCTTCCCATTGATATCACCCGTCTCCTCAAGCGCCTTCACCACAGGAATAAGCGCCTGCTTCACCAGCGTTTCCATGCGCTCGGTCGCTGAGAGCAGCGTAGCATTCCTGTCTTCATGCACGTCAATCCAGAAACAGGCCGCACGACCAGTCTCATGGAACTCGACGTAAAAGTGCTCCGGAGAAAGATCCAGCGCCATATTCTGAGTGAGCAGGGCAATCATCAGCGGTGGCACCATCAGCCCGAAATACCACTGCGCCCACAGGGACAGTAGCGGTTTGTTTTCCCGCGCGAGGTTTGGCTGATTACGGTAGATATGATCAGAGTAGGCGGCGAACAGGGACTGCATCTCTGCCGGACGACACCACTGCTCCAGCGTCATGGCCTGATGAGGATGTGCTTCATCCAGCTTGGTGAAATCTAGCAGGTAAGCGCGATGCTCGGCGATGGTTTCCCGAATGGAGTCCGCAAGCGTTGTACTCCCGGCGGAGAGAGGAACTCGCCAGAGGATAGGATCAACGATTTGTGCGGAACGTGTAGCCATAAAGGATTAGGATAAGAATCTAAATGATAATGATTGCCAATCCTAGCCATAGAGTAAACCGATCGCAAGCCTTTTGTCGGGAAAGCGAGAGCTGGGGCTTATCCGGTGTGTAGCTCAGGGCTTAAAAGGATATTGTTGCGACCCATATGCTTGGCTTCGTACAGGGCTTTATCGGCTTTTTCGAGGGCGCTTTCGATATCTTCTGACTCGAAAATGGCAATGCCGATACTGATGGTGACATTTGTCGCCACGCTCTCGTTAAACATATGTGGGATCTTCAGGTCGTAGACTTTCTGGCGGATGCGTTCCGCCGTCTGACGTGCCTGATCGATGGTGACGCTGGTCAGCAGTACCATGAACTCTTCGCCGCCAAAGCGGGCAACGATATCCCGGGAACGTACCGCATCGCGGATCGCGGCGGATACCCGAATCAACGCCTGATCGCCCATCATGTGGCCGTAGTGATCGTTATAGGCTTTGAAATGGTCGATATCCAGCAGCAGAACGAAATGCTCCCCGTGCTCTAGCGTCGGGAGATTCTCCAGCCGATTTTGCAGGCCACGGCGATTATACAAGCCAGTAAGAGGGTCCATCATGCTCAGGTCATTGAGCGTTTCTCGCTCCTCAAGCAGGCGGTAGAGCAAATCTTGCGCGAAGCGATCGTTACGTTTTTGAATCACGTGATGAATAGCGATTCCAATCATCGGCAGTGCGAGGGAGTAGACAATCCGCAGCCAATGCTCGTAAGGACTAAACCAGAGGCAAACGATAAACGTTGGCAATGAATGGATGGTAAACGCCTTGATATCACTGGCAAATGCCAGCGAGCCGATGAACAACACGCTTAACAGCGCCAGCAGCAGGAAGGTGATGGGGTCTTGTGTCACCAACGTGTATTTATAGGCGATATGCCAGGCCCATAATGCCCCAAAGATAAATGAAATCAGCGGAATATGGATCTGGCGGGTTTTATGCTTCCAGTGCCAGATAAGCAGCGACAGGCTGAGCGTGAAAATGAGCGCGACGGGAAGAGTGAGCGTATGCACGGTGTACAGGGGATTCAACACACTGAAAAGCGCTGACACGGTGTTCAGAAACAAAAATAAACGTAAAGATAACTGATATTTCTTGTGACGTAATGAACGCCAGGATTGTGCTGTCATGTCGGTATGTTTTTATTAATACTTAATTAAATCAAACTAATGGCGGCCAGTGCGAATGAAAAACTATGAAATTATCAGGGACTAAAGTATCAGGAATTAGTAATGTGTAGTTAACAGGTGTGCAATTTATCACCTTACTCATTTCCTGTCATTACGCGAAAGGTAAAGGTGACGAGATTGTCGCGGCTGATGCTGACAAATGAGAAAACCTATCATATGATATTGGTTATCATTATCGAATTGAGAGAGAAAACCATGTTGAGCAAGGCGCTGGGAAGTGGATGGGGTGTACTGCTGCCGGGCATTGTCATCGCCGGGCTAACGTTTGCCGATCTCTCATTAGACGTCTGGAAAGCGATTATTGTGTCGGGCTTACTGGTCACCTCAGGAATGATCTGGCACAAACAATTACGCCATTTTGTCCTGCTGCCGTCGTGCGTAGCGCTGATCGGTGGAATGCTGGTGATAATGATGAGTTTGAAATAGAGAATAAAGCAGAGATAAATCAGGGAGGAGATAAGATAAGTGGTGCGAAGAGGGGGACTTGAACCCCCACGTCCGTAAGAACACTAACACCTGAAGCTAGCGCGTCTACCAATTCCGCCACCTTCGCACTGTTATCTTATTCTTTTTGATATTGCCTCGTTGGTGCGAGGGGGGGGACTTGAACCCCCACGTCCGTTAAGACACTAACACCTGAAGCTAGCGCGTCTACCAATTCCGCCACCGTCGCCCGGTGAGAACAATATCAAACATGGTTTGTGGTGCGAGGGGGGGGACTTGAACCCCCACGTCCGTAAAGACACTAACACCTGAAGCTAGCGCGTCTACCAATTCCGCCACCGTCGCATACCATAATACTTAAAAAGTATTGCAACCACGGAGGCGCATTCTAGATGTTTTCAGCTTTTCGTCAACAGATAATTAGCCGGGGCGTTTTAATTGCTGCAAAAATGGGCACTTGAATCGCCCGGAGCGCAAAACGCTGCCGGGCGCAAGGGAATTACTTCTTCGCCTGACGGGTCATCACCGTGCGGTACACTTTGAAACGCCCGGTCTGGGCCAGCACTTCGTGGAAGCCAAAAATCTCATCCAGCAGTTTTGGATAAGGAAGGAAGGCGTTCGCCACGATACGCAGTTCGCCACCGCTGTTAAGATGACGCACCGCGCCACGGATCAACGTTTGTGCTGCTTCGAGGCTGGTTTCCATACCGTCATGGAATGGCGGGTTGGAGATAATCATATCGAAACGGCCCGTCACTTCGGAGAACACGTTGCTGGCAAAGACTTCGCCTTCGATTTCATTTGCCGCAAGCGTAGCACGACTCGCTTCAACAGCCGGAGCGCTTACGTCGCACAGTGTCAGACGTACTTTTGGTGAATGGCTGGCGAGCACGGCAGACAGCACGCCCGCGCCACAACCGACATCCAGCACTTTGCCTTTCGTATGTGGAGTGAAGGTGGACAGCAGGAGTTGGCTACCCACGTCCAGTCCGTCTCGGCTAAAGACGCCCGGCAACGTTTTGATAGTTAACCCTTCGAGCTGATATTCGCCCCAGGCTTTCTCGGCATCAAATTCTGGCTGTTTTTCCAGACGGCCGTGGTACAAACCGCAGCGACGGGCGCTGTCGATTTTATTCAGCGTTGCGTATTCCGCCAGCATCTGCTCGGCGCTGCGCACGCCGCTGCGGTTTTCACCGACGACAAACACATCGCAGCCAACAGGCATCATGGAGAGCAGATTCATCAGCTGGAACTGTGCTTCCGGCTTGTTCTTCGGCCAGTAGTACACCAGCGTATCGCAGCCTGCGACGTCACTTTGTTCAGCCACCAGACTAAAGCGCACGCGGTCTTCCATCTGACGGCTCAATACCTGCCAGTGGTGGAACTGCTGGGTATGCGCGCGGCTTTCGGCGCATTCGAAACGGGCAGGCAGATCGTCCTGCATATCTCCGGCAAACAGAATACGGCTTTGTTCGAAATCATCACTGTGACGCAGCAAGACTTCACTTGCCGGGGTAAATGCAGACATGAATTGTTCCTCAATAAACTCAGCCGGGGATTATAGTAGTTTGTTGGCGGATATACGACGAATTTGCTATATTTGCGCGCCTGAGAGACAGGAGTTTTCCCTATGACATCCCGACGTGACTGGCAGTTACAGCAGCTTGGCATCACCCAGTGGGCTCTGCGTCGCCCGACGGCGTTGCAGGGTGAAATCGCTATTTCCATTCCGGCACACGTTCGTCTGGTGATGGTGGCCGAAAAGCTGCCTGCGCTCACTGAAACGCTGATTGGCGATGTGCTGCGCGCGCTAAAACTGAGCGCGGATCAGGTGTTACAGCTGACGCCCGAGCGCGTGGCGATGCTGCCATCGGAGAGCCGCTGTAATAGCTGGCGACTGGGTGTCGCGGATGAGACCCCGCTTGAAGGCGGTCAACTTCGCACGGCCACACTGGAAGAATTGAAAGCAAACCCAAAGGCGCGAAGCGCGCTATGGCAACAAATCTGCGAATATGAACACGATTTCTTCCCTCACGACGACTGATCTTGCATCAGCGTTCGCGATCGAAACCCGCGCCCACGCTTTTCCGTGGAGCGAAAAAACATTTGCCAGCAATCAGGGTGAGCGCTACCTAAATTTCCGCCTGGATGTTGATGGCGAAATGGCCGCGTTTGCCATTACTCAGGTCGTGCTGGACGAGGCGACGCTGTTTAACATCGCCGTCGATCCTGCATATCAGCGTCGGGGATTAGGCAGAGAACTGCTGGAGTTTTTGATTCGCGAACTGGAGACGCGTGACGTCTTCACGCTGTGGCTGGAGGTTCGCGCCTCCAACTCTGCTGCCATCGCACTTTATGAGAGCTTAGGCTTTAACGAAGCGACGATTCGCCGTAACTATTACCCGACTGCCGAGGGCCGCGAAGACGCCATCATCATGGCGCTACCGCTTGGATAACGAATAAGGTTGTAACGATGAAATGGGACTGGATTTTCTTTGATGCCGACGAAACGCTGTTTACGTTCGATTCGTTTGGCGGCCTACAGCGGATGTTTTTGGACTACAGCGTCACCTTTACCGCCGAAGATTTTCAGGACTATCAGGCGGTAAATAAACCGCTTTGGGTGGACTACCAGAACGGTGTCATCTCGGCGTTACAGCTTCAGCATCAGCGTTTTCAGGGCTGGTCGGAGCGTCTTAACGTGACGCCCGGTGCACTGAACGAGGCTTTCCTCAATGCGATGGCGGAGATTTGTGCACCGCTGCCGGGGGCGATCTCCCTGCTGAACGCGCTCAAAGGCAACGTGAAGCTTGGCATCATCACCAACGGCTTTACCGCCCTGCAGCAAATCCGCCTTGAACGCACGGGCCTGCGCGACCATTTCGACTCGCTGGTGATTTCCGAACAAGTTGGCGTGCCAAAGCCCGATCCGCGTATTTTTGACTATGCGCTGGAAAAAGCCGGTCATCCCGCTCGCGAGCGCGTGCTGATGGTCGGAGACACCGCAGAGTCGGATATTCTGGGCGGAATGAAGTCCGGGCTGGCGACCTGCTGGCTGAACGCGCACGGTCGCGCACTGCCGGAAGGCATCGAACCGACCTGGACCGTATCATCATTGAACGAACTGGAGCAGCTCCTGTGTAAACAATGATTGCCTGCCCCCCATTGATGGGTAAAATAGCCGCAATTTCGTATTCCATGATGCGTGGCCTGCTGCCGCGCTTATATAAGAAGATTTGATTATGACGTTGTCTCCTTATCTGCAAGAGGTGGCGAAGCGCCGTACTTTTGCCATTATTTCTCACCCGGATGCCGGTAAAACGACCATCACCGAAAAGGTGTTGTTATTCGGACAGGCAATTCAGACCGCCGGTACGGTAAAAGGCCGTGGCTCTAGCCAGCACGCGAAATCCGACTGGATGGAGATGGAAAAGCAGCGTGGTATTTCGATTACCACCTCCGTGATGCAGTTCCCGTATCACGACTGCCTGGTGAACCTGCTGGACACTCCGGGTCACGAAGACTTCTCTGAAGATACCTACCGCACCCTGACGGCCGTTGACTGCTGTCTGATGGTGATCGACGCCGCGAAAGGTGTAGAAGATCGTACCCGTAAGCTGATGGAAGTGACCCGTCTGCGCGATACGCCGATCCTGACCTTCATGAACAAACTCGACCGTGACATCCGTGACCCAATGGAAGTGATGGACGAAGTGGAGCGCGAGCTGAAAATTGCCTGTGCCCCAATCACCTGGCCGATCGGCTGCGGTAAGCTGTTCAAGGGCGTCTACCACCTCTATAAAGATGAAGTGTACCTGTACCAGACCGGTAAAGGTCACACCATCCAGGAAGTGCGCATCGTTAAAGGTCTGGACAACCCGGATCTGGATGTGGCCGTTGGCGAAGAGCTGGCCAACCAGCTGCGCGATGAGCTGGAGCTGGTTAAAGGCGCGTCTCACGAATTTGACCATGAGCTGTTCCTGGCTGGGGAAATTACGCCAGTGTTCTTCGGTACTGCACTGGGTAACTTCGGTGTGGACCACATGCTCGACGGTCTGATTGAGTGGGCACCGCAGCCAATGCCGCGCAAAACAGACTCCCGTCTGGTGGAAGCCGCCGAAGAGAAGTTCACCGGTTTCGTGTTTAAGATTCAGGCCAACATGGACCCGAAACACCGCGACCGCGTGGCCTTCCTGCGTGTGGTTTCCGGTAAGTACGAGAAAGGCATGAAGCTGCGCCAGGTGCGTATCGGTAAAGACGTGGTTATTTCCGACGCGCTGACCTTCATGGCGGGCGACCGTTCGCACGTTGAAGAGGCTTATCCGGGCGACATCATCGGTCTGCACAACCACGGCACAATCCAGATCGGTGACACCTTCACCCAGGGTGAAATGATGAAGTTCACCGGTATCCCGAACTTCGCGCCGGAACTGTTCCGTCGTATCCGCCTGAAAGATCCGCTCAAGCAGAAACAGCTGCTGAAAGGTCTGGTCCAGCTCTCCGAAGAGGGCGCGGTGCAGGTCTTCCGCCCAATCGCCAACAACGATTTGATCGTTGGCGCGGTCGGTGTGCTGCAGTTTGACGTGGTGGTTGCGCGTCTGAAGAGCGAATACAACGTTGAAGCGATTTACGAATCCGTCAACGTGGCAACCGCGCGCTGGGTCGAGTGTTCTGACGTGAAGAAATTCGAAGAATTCAAACGTAAGAACGAAATCCAGCTGGCGCTGGATGGCGGTGATAACCTGACCTATATCGCCCCAACGATGGTGAACCTGAACCTGACGCAGGAACGTTATCCTGACGTGCAGTTCCGTAAAACCCGCGAGCACTAATCCCCTCTCAGAGCACGGCGCCCGCCGTGCTCTTCTTAAACTTCAGCCTTATTAATCCCTTGCGGAATGTTCTTAATTCAACGCGTTTTTGGCGTTATTGCTCGTTTTTTGCCCGATTCTGAAAGCGGCTTTGTCAATGTGATCTATATTTAACTCAGTGTTTAACACCGGGCGCGGATGATAGTTCTGTTCAATGCGTGTTCATGAGTCTCTCATCCCGACCCTGTGTTTATTCGCAAAATTAAAAACTAGTATGAAGGGATGTTCGACGCTCAACTGATGGGCAAACTACAGGAATAAATCGATGAATATGACAAGCCTGAAGATTTCTAAAACTCTGTTAGCCGTCACGCTTAGTGGCCTTCTGGTCAGTGGTTCCGCACTTGCTGAAAACAGCGTGCAATCCACCGCGGATAGCGCAGGGCAAAAAATCGATAGCTCTATGAATAAAGTCGGTAATTTCATGGATGACAGCTCTATCACAGCAAAAGTGAAAGCGGCTCTGGTGGACGATGAAAACATCAAGAGCACCGACATTTCCGTGAAAACGGATAAAAAAGTAGTCACTCTGAGCGGCTTTGTTGAAAGCCAGGCGCAGGCTGAGCAGGCCGTCACCGTAGCGAAAGGCGTTGAAGGCGTTACTTCCGTCAGCGACAAACTGCATGTGCGTGATGGCAAAGACCAGTCTGTAAAAGGTTATGCGGGTGACACAGCAACCACCAGTGAAATCAAAGCTAAACTATTAGCAGATGACATTGTGCCGTCACGTAAAGTGAAGGTCGAAACCACTGATGGTGTGGTTCAGCTCTCCGGTACGGTGGATTCCTCAGCGCAGGTTGAACGTGCTGAAACTATCGCTAAAGCCGTAGATGGCGTGAAAAGCGTCAAAAACGATCTGAAAGCGAAATAAGAACGACTTTTGGACACAACGCTTGTGAGCACCTGAGCGCTCACGTATAGCGGCTGATATTAACTATGGTAAAGGAGAGTTCTATGTTTCGTTGGGGCATTATATTTCTGGTTATCGCGTTAATTGCCGCCGCTCTGGGCTTTGGTGGTCTGGCGGGTACAGCGGCCGGCGCGGCGAAAATTGTCTTCGTCGTCGGTATTATCCTGTTCCTGGTCAGCCTGTTTACCGGACGCCGTCGTCCCTAGCAAAGCGTAATTAGCCTGTCGTTAATCGACAATCTTCTCAAAGCCCGTCCCTGTGACGGGCTTTTCATGTTTGAGTCATAGGGCCAGTTTGCGCTACTGTGTAATGACATAAAAACGAAAAACAGGTGCAGCAGTGGGCCAGAGAATTCCCGTTACGCTCGGCAATATTGCGCCGTTGGCGTTAAAACCCTTTCGCGTCGGACGACTCGCACTGGTATGCGAAGGCGGTGGGCAAAGAGGCATCTTCACAGCCGGGGTACTGGATGAGTTCATGCGCGCGCAATTTAACCCCTTTGACCTGTTTTTCGGCACCTCCGCCGGGGCGCAAAACCTCTCGGCTTATGTCTGCAACCAGCCTGGCTATGCGCGCAAAGTCATCATGCGCTACACCACTTCACGAGATTTCTTCAATCCGCTGCGCTTTGTGCGCGGCGGGAATCTTATCGATCTCGACTGGCTGCTCGATTCCACCGCCAGCCAGATGCCGCTGGCGATGGACACCGCGTCCCGCCTGTTCGATAGCGGAAAAGAGTTCTGGATGTGCGCCAGTCGGGGCGACGACTACTCGCCGGGCTACTTCTCGCCGCAGAAAGAGAACTGGCTGGATATCCTTCGCGCCTCCAGCGCGATCCCTGGTTTCTACCGAACCGCCGCGGCGCTTGACGGAATCAACTACCTGGACGGCGGGATCAGCGATGCGGTACCCGTTCAGGAAGCCGCCCGGCGCGGGGCGCAAACTATTGTGGTGATCCGCACCGTGCCGTCGCAGATGTACTACACCCCACAGTGGTTTAAGCGGATGGAAAAATGGCTGGGAGACAGCAGCCTGCAACCGCTGGTGAATATCGCCAATTTGCATGAAACCAGCTACAGCGCAATGCAGCGCTTTATCGAAAAGCCGCCGGGCAAGCTGAAAATCTTTGAAATTTATCCGCCAAAACCCCTCAACAGCATGGCGCTGGGCAGTCGTATACCTGCCCTACGGGATGATTACAAAACAGGGCGTCTGTGCGCGCGCTATTTCCTCGCAACGGTAGGCAAACTGCTGGCCGAACGTCCGCCTATTCATCGACATAAACGCATTATCCTGCCACCTGCGATTGTGGCGAACGATGCCCTGACGATGCCACTGGTGAATGTCCCGCAGGCTAACGATACGACCTTTGATAATGAGGATTTGGCGTGACTTTCCGCTTTGTCGACACCCATTGCCACTTTGATTTTCCGCCCTTTACCGGCAATGAAGCGCAAAGCATTGTTCAGGCGGCAAGCGCGGGTGTACAGGTGATTGTTGTGCCCGCCATCGAAGCGGCAAATTTTAGTCGGGTACTCGATCTGGCCAGAACGCACACCGCGCTCTACGCCGCGCTGGGCCTGCATCCAATTGTTATAGAAAAGCATCAGGATGCGCATCTGGAACAGCTGGAAGCGTGTATTCTCAGCGCCGGAGAAAAGCTGGTGGCGATAGGCGAGATCGGCCTCGATCTCTATCGCGACGATCCACACTTTGATCGCCAGCAGGCGCTTCTGGACGCGCAGCTAAAGCTCGCAAAACGCCACGATTTGCCGGTGATCCTCCATTCCCGACGCACCCACGATAAACTGGCGATGCACCTTAAACGCCACGATTTACCGCGAACCGGTGTGGTGCACGGTTTTTCCGGTAGCCTGCAGCAGGCGCAGCGTTTCATTGAGCTAGGCTACAAAATCGGCGTTGGCGGGACGATCACCTATCCACGCGCCAGTAAAACCCGCGACGTGATGGCGCAATTACCCCTTTCATCCCTGCTGCTGGAAACCGACGCACCGGACATGCCGCTGAACGGTTTTCAGGGCCAGCCTAATCGACCGGAGCAGGCGGCGCGTGTGTTTACGACTTTATGTGAATTGCGCGAGGAACCTGCAGAGGCGATTGCCGATGCGCTGCTGCGCAACACCGGCGATCTGTTTGGCATCACTCTATAAATAGAGCGCCGGGCGGATCACGGTGATCCGGCGTTTTTCCAGCGCAACGGCCAGCGGTTCAACATCGTCCGCCGTGGCGCTGCGCCAGCGGGCCGCTTCACCATAAACGCCGTGGGCGTGAAAGGCGTTGATCCGCACCGGTACGTCGCCCAGAGCGTGAATAAAGGCGCTCAACGGCCCCAGATGTTCGAAGTAATCACAATGATCGGGGATCACCAGCAGGCGCAGTTCCGTCAGGCGTTTATGCTGGGCCAGCCAGCGAATGCTGTGTTTGATCTGCGGGTTTTCGCGTCCGGTCAGGAAACGATGATGTTCGTTATTCCACGCTTTCAGATCCAGCATCGCGCCATCAAACACCGGCAGCAGTTTTTGCCAGCCGGTTTCACTCAGTAAACCGTTGCTGTCCACCAGACAGGTCAAATGCTTCAGTGATTCGTCGGCTTTGACGGCGTGAAACAGCGCCACTAAAAACGGCAGTTGGGTAGTGGCTTCGCCGCCGCTGACGGTGATCCCTTCGATAAACGGTGCGACTTTGCGGATCTGAGCGAGTATCTCCTCCACGCTAAAACGGTGGGCCATCGGCGTGGACTGCTGCGAACAGACGTGCAGGCAGGTATCGCACTTCTGGCAGTCGCTTTCCTGCCACCAGACCCGCCCGGCCTGAAGGGTCAGGGCATCGTGCGGGCAATGCACCACACAGTCGCCGCAGTCATTGCAGCGACCGATGGTCCACGGATTGTGGCAGGTTTTGCAGCGCAGATTGCACCCCTGCAGGAACAGCGCCAGGCGACTGCCCGGTCCGTCCACGCAGGAGAAAGGGATAACCTGACTAACTAAAGCGCATCTGCTGTTCATGGCTCATCACGCGCGGCTGACGTTCAAGAATACGGGTATTGCGGGCAGCCTCTTCGCCAAGCCAGGTGGTGTTAGTGCGAGACCCTTCTGCGCGGTATTTCTCCAGATCCGATAAGCGCACCATATACCCGGTGACGCGCACCAGATCGTTCCCGGCCACGTTAGCAGTGAACTCACGCATTCCAGCTTTAAAGGCGCCGAGACAAAGCTGAACCACTGCCTGCGGGTTACGTTTGATGGTTTCGTCCAGGGTCAGAATATCGCTGATACCGGAATGATAATGTTTGTGATGCGGTGCGACGGCCAGCAGATGGCTGATCGGGTCTGGCTCGTCGCCGTACGGCAGACGCGCTCCCGGCGTGGTGCCGGAATCAGAGCTGATACCGGACTGCGCATGCAGCATCGCGCGCTGTTTCCAGCCGTGTTTCACCGGCGTGTTTTCGACAAATTCCGCGAGTTGTTCACTGATGCGATACCCCAGCGCATTGGCCTGCTCATCTTTGCCGTAACGCCCGTCCAGCCCGGCTTTCTCACACAGGATATTCACTGCTTCTGCCAGGCCGTACATACCAAACATCGGCACAAAACGATCCGCATCAATCAGCCCCTCTTTCACCAGGAAGCTATTCTCAAAGAAGCCGGATTCCTGATAAAGGAAATCACAGCGGGCATCAATGATGGCGATCTGCTGCTGACAGTAGTGCGGTAGCGTGCGGGTAAAGAAATCTTCCACTGATTCGCTATTCTGTGCGATAGCCTTGAGATTGAGGCGAACCAGGGTACTGCCACCGCCCGCCAGCGGCAGAGAGTTGTAACAACTCACCACACCATAACCGCCTTTTGTGAAAATTTTATCATTCACCGGACCGTTTGAAATATGCGGTTTACTGCACTCACAAATATTTTTGGCGACGCTTAACAGCAAATCGTCCGGCGTGATTTCTGGATCGTAGATAAAGGTCAGATTCGGTGCAACCTGCTTCAGTTCTGCGTCGGCGCGTAAAATGGCGCGCGCGACAGGGGTATCGGCAGGGCCGATATTGGCGTGCATAAAGGCGTCAGGCAGGGTGCGGTCGAGATAACGCCAGAAACGTTTTATTCGGCTATCTATTTCGTCTTGTGTTAGAATTATAACATATGGTTGCAGCAGTGCGTCGAGATGGCCGAGAAACACCGGCATTGATGTAACGGATGGAACATGGTGGTAGAGGATAGTGAGTAACGACAGGGCGTCATCGAGATCTTTCGCCCCTTCCAGCTCTAACCACTCTGAGCCGTTCGCCAGGAATTTGGCATAGTCCGGCAGAACGTAGCGCGGTTTGTAGGGCGCATGGCCTTCAAACATGTCGCAGATAAAACCCTCGTCCAGCGCGGCGCGCGCCGTGTCTGAAAGCGTGGGGTAGGGCAGATTGTTTTCCGCTTCCAGCGCCAGAAAATGGCGTTTCTGCTCAGGCGTCAGTACTGGGCTTGTCACAATTTGCTGGCAACGTTGTTGCATCGCATCGAGGCCGGAGGTGGACATGTTCGCTTCCTTTTATTCTGCGGATGATGGGCAGATTGTAGGAACTCATCGCGCAAAGGCCTTTGATCCGACGCGGGTGATTGCTGTTTTAGCCAGCAGTATGAAGTTTAAAGTTTGAAGTTGATCTCATTACAGTAATGCAAATTTGTATGCAGTTTTCATTAACTGTGATGAATGTCGAAGTGTGAATGCGGGTGAATGTTAGAATACTCACAGACCCGCACGGTGAAAATTTATACGGCAAAGCCGTTGGAGAATGTTATGACTGATTTAACCGCAAGCAGCCTGCGCGCGTTGAAACTGATGGACCTGACCACCCTGAACGATGACGACACCAATGAAAAAGTGATCGCATTGTGCCATCAGGCGAAAACGCCGGTAGGCAATACCGCTGCTATCTGTATCTATCCGCGTTTCATCCCGATTGCCCGTAAAACGCTGAACGCCCAGGGTACCCCTGACGTGCGTATCGCCACGGTCACCAACTTCCCACACGGTAACGACGACATCGATATCGCGCTGGCCGAAACCCGCGCGGCGATTGCCTACGGTGCAGACGAAGTGGACGTGGTCTTCCCGTACCGCGCACTGATCGCCGGTAACGAGCAGGTTGGTTTTGACCTGGTGAAAGCCTGTAAAGACGCGTGTGCGGCGGCTAACGTGCTGCTGAAAGTGATCATCGAAACCGGCGAGCTGAAAGAAGAAGCGCTGATTCGTAAAGCGTCTGAAATCTCTATCAAAGCCGGTGCGGATTTCATCAAAACCTCTACCGGTAAAGTGCCGGTCAATGCGACGCCAGAAAGCGCGCGCATCATGATGGAAGTGATCCGCGACATGGGCGTCTCTAAAACCGTTGGTTTTAAACCTGCAGGTGGCGTACGTACCGCAGAAGATGCGCAGCAATTCCTGGCTATCGCTGACGATCTGTTTGGTGCTGACTGGGCGGATTCCCGCCACTACCGCTTCGGCGCATCCAGCCTGCTGGCAAGCCTGTTGAAAGCGCTGGGTCACGGCGACGGCAAGAGCGCAAGTAGCTACTAAGCCTTATATTGCCGGATGTGTAGTGACGTTGGCCGGATAAGGCGCAGCCGCCATCCGGCATGAATACGACTGCCGGGTGGCGCGTTGCTTACCCGGCCTACAACGGCCTTCTACTCTTTTCCCCTGGGGGTTACCGTGTTTCTCGCACAAGAAATTATTCGTAAAAAACGTGATGGTCATGCATTAAGCGACGAAGAGATCCGCTTCTTTATCAACGGTATTCGTGATAACACCATCTCTGAAGGGCAGATTGCCGCCCTGGCGATGACCATTTTCTTCCACGATATGGCGATGCCGGAACGCGTCTCGCTGACCATGGCGATGCGAGATTCAGGGACCGTCCTGGATTGGAAAAGCCTTAACCTCAACGGCCCGATTGTGGATAAACACTCCACCGGCGGTGTGGGCGATGTCACCTCACTGATGCTCGGCCCAATGGTCGCAGCCTGCGGCGGTTACATCCCAATGATCTCTGGTCGCGGTTTGGGCCACACGGGCGGTACGCTCGACAAACTGGAAGCCATTCCGGGCTTCGATATCTTCCCGGATGACCAGCGCTTCCGCGAAATTATTAAAGACGTTGGTGTGGCGATCATCGGCCAGACCAGCTCTCTTGCTCCGGCGGATAAACGTTTTTACGCCACCCGCGACATCACCGCGACCGTCGATTCCATTCCGCTGATCACCGCTTCGATCCTCGCTAAAAAGCTTGCCGAAGGTCTGGATGCGCTGGTGATGGACGTGAAAGTAGGTAGCGGTGCGTTTATGCCGACCTTTGAACTCTCTGCGGCACTGGCCGAAGCGATCGTTGGCGTCTCCAACGGCGCAGGCGTGCGCACCACCGCGCTGCTCACCGACATGAATCAGGTGCTGGCGTCCAGCGCCGGTAACGCGGTCGAAGTCCGCGAAGCCGTGCAGTTCCTGACCGGCGAATACCGCAATCCGCGTCTGCTCGACGTCACCACGGCCCTGTGCGTGGAGATGTTGATTTCCGGTAAGCTTGCCAAAGACGACGCTGAAGCACGTGCGAAACTGCAGGCAGTGCTGGATAACGGCAAAGCGGCTGAGATCTTCGGTCGTATGGTTGCGGCGCAAAAAGGCCCGACCGATTTCGTCGAAAACTATGCGAAATATCTGCCGACCGCGACGCTCAGCAAAGCGGTGTACGCCGATGTGGAAGGGTTTGTTTCCGCGATGGACACTCGCGCGCTGGGCATGGCCGTGGTCTCGATGGGCGGCGGACGCCGTCAGGCATCGGACACTATTGATTACAGCGTCGGCTTTACCGATATGGCGCGTCTGGGCGACAGCGTCGACGGACAGCGCCCGCTGGCGGTTATCCACGCCAAAGATGAAGCCAGCTGGCAGGAAGCGGCGAAAGCGGTGAAAGCGGCCATTAAACTTGACGACACAGCTCCCGAAACCACACCAACCGTCTATCGTCGTATCACCGAATAGCGGTATACTGATCTGATCGGTTTTTTATGAATTTTTGAAGCACATAAGTACGGAGAACATATGAAACGTGCATTTATTATGGTGCTGGACTCATTCGGCATCGGCGCTACAGAAGATGCTGACCGCTTTGGTGATGTCGGTTCCGACACTATGGGCCATATCGCAGAAGCCTGTGCCAAAGGCGAAGCGAACATTGGCCGTCAGGGCCCACTGAACCTGCCAAACCTGACCCGTCTGGGCCTGGTGAAAGCGCATGAAGGTTCGACAGGTAAAGTCGCTGCCGGTATGGACGGCAACGCAGAAGTGATCGGCGCATACGCCTGGGCGCACGAGCTCTCTTCCGGTAAAGACACCCCGTCGGGTCACTGGGAAATCGCCGGTGTGCCGGTTCTGTTCGACTGGGGCTACTTCTCCGATCACGAAAACAGCTTCCCGCAGAAGCTGCTGGATAAGCTGGTTGAGCGCGGCAATCTGCCGGGTTACCTCGGTAACTGTCACTCTTCCGGTACCGTGATTCTGGACCAGCTCGGCGAAGAGCACATGAAAACCGGCAAACCGATTTTCTATACCTCCGCTGACTCCGTGTTCCAGATTGCCTGCCACGAAGAAACATTCGGTCTGGACCGTCTTTACGAGCTGTGCGAAATCGCTCGTGAAGAGCTGACCGAAGGCGGCTACAACATTGGCCGCGTCATCGCTCGTCCGTTTATCGGCGACAAACCGGGCAACTTCCAGCGTACCGGCAACCGTCACGATCTGGCCGTTGAACCGCCAGCGCCGACCGTGCTGCAGAAACTGGTTGATGAGAAAGCGGGCGAAGTGGTTTCCGTCGGTAAAATCGCGGATATCTACGCTAACTGCGGCATCACCAAAAAAGTGAAAGCCACCGGTCTGGACGCGCTGTTTGACGCGACCATCAAAGAGATGAAAGAAGCGGGTGACAAGACCATTGTCTTCACTAACTTCGTGGACTTCGACTCCTCCTGGGGCCACCGTCGCGACGTCGCCGGTTATGCTGCCGGTCTGGAACTGTTCGACCGCCGTCTGCCGGAGCTGCTGGAGCTGGTTGGGGAAGATGACATCATCATCCTGACCGCTGACCACGGCTGCGACCCAACCTGGACCGGTACCGACCACACCCGTGAGCACATTCCTGTGCTGGTGTACGGCCCGAAAGTGAAACCAGGATCGCTCGGCCACCGCGAAACCTTCGCGGATATCGGCCAGACCATTGCGAGCTACTTCGGTACCTCTCCAATGGACTACGGCAAAAACATGCTTTAAACCTGTTGCCCGGCGGCATTGCGCTTGCCGGGTCTACTGAATCGTAGGCCGGGTAAGCGAAGCGCCACCCGGCAAAAAAACTTATAAGGGAACTGAAGATGGCTACCCCACACATTAATGCAGAAATGGGCGATTTCGCGGACGTAGTTTTGATGCCGGGCGACCCGCTGCGCGCGAAGCACATTGCTGAAACCTTCCTCGAAGACGTGCGTGAAGTGAACAACGTGCGCGGCATGCTGGGCTTCACCGGTACCTATAAAGGCCGCAAAATCTCCGTAATGGGTCACGGTATGGGTATCCCGTCCTGCTCCATCTACACCAAAGAGCTGATCACCGATTTCGGCGTGAAGAAAATCATCCGCGTGGGCTCTTGCGGTGCCGTGCGTATGGACGTGAAACTGCGTGACGTAGTCATCGGCATGGGTGCTTGTACCGATTCCAAAGTGAACCGTATGCGTTTCAAAGATCACGACTTCGCAGCGATTGCTGACTTCGGCATGGTGCGTAACGCGGTTGATGCAGCGAAAGCGCTGGGCGTTGACGCGCGCGTCGGTAACATCTTCTCTGCTGACCTGTTCTACTCTCCGGACGGCGGCGAAATGTTCGACGTGATGGAAAAATACGGCATCCTGGGCGTGGAAATGGAAGCGGCAGGTATCTACGGCGTCGCGGCTGAGTTCGGTGCGAAAGCGCTGACCATCTGCACCGTGTCTGACCACATCCGTACTCACGAGCAGACCACTGCCGCTGAGCGTCAGACCACCTTCAACGACATGATCAAAATCGCGCTGGAATCTGTTCTGCTGGGCGATAAAGAGTAATTCCTCCCCCTCACCCTAACCCTCTCCCTCAGGGAGAGGGAACTGGCTAGTGCGGTTTTCTCCCTCTCCCTGTGGGAGAGGGCGGGGGTGAGGGCACCAGACCGCACTCATATCACCGCACCGCTTTCGCCACCCACGCCGACAATTCCCGCAATTCCTTCTCCTGCTCCGGGAAATCCGCTACCAGTGCGTCACACGCCTGCTGCAAACACTCCGCGCGATACAAACACCCTTGCAAGCGGGCCGCCAGTGCTTCCAGCGGGGCCGGATTCAGGCTGTCGGTAAACACCTGTGCGCGTGTGATAACGCCGCGCTCGACGTCGAAGTGAAGCTCCACGCCGCCCCAGGTAAAGCGCTCATCCAGCAGATGGGAGAATGCCGGTGCCTGACCAAAGTTCCACTCCCAACTGCTCTGGCGCGCAAAGGTCTCGGCAAAATTTGGCAGGTCCGGGGTTTTATCGGGGGAAATCACTTCCGCCTCGACGCGCTCGCCATAATGGTCGAAGAACGCCTCGCGGATCGCCGTGCAAATCTGCTCGTGAGTCACGCCGGGCAGCAGTTCAACCAAATTTGCCACACGGCCTCGCACCGAGGTAATCCCTTTGGCCTGAAGCTTTTTCTTATCAGGATTAAGGTAGTTCGCCAGACGGCTTAAATCGGCGTTGAGCAACAAGGTGCCGTGGTGGAAACCGCGATCTTTGGTTTCGCGATAGGCCGAGCCGGAGACTTTACGGTCGCCTTCGGGGGTTTTGACCACCAGATCGTTACGCCCGGACGCTTCCGCCGTCACGCCGAGGGAGTTCAACGCGTTGAGCACAATCGCGGTGGAGATGGTTTTATCGTACTCCGGTTTCCCGGCCATAAAGGTAAAGCAGGTATTACCAAGGTCGTGGAACACCGCGCCGCCACCGCTGCTGCGACGGGCCAGACGCACGTTGTCCTCTTCCATGCGCCGCGTGTTGCACTCTTTCCACGGGTTCTGCGCGCGGCCAATGACCACCGTATCGGCGTTACGCCAGAGGAACAGGACGCGCTGCGTGGCGGGCATCTGGCGGAAGATGCACTCTTCCACCGCGAGGTTGAACCAGGGATCGTAAGAGTCAGAGATAAGCAGGCGGAGCGTCGTCATGGCAGATTTCCTTTTCCGAATCGTACGCCCATTTTACCACTATTCTTTCTTCTCGCTCTCTTCCTCTTCCGGCACCGATTTGCTGGCCGTCAGCAGGAATGGCGACTGCTGCCAGCGCGTGCGTTTGCCCTGCAACAGCGTGCGCGTTAACACCACGCCAATCGCCAGCGAAAGGAGTAACATCAGGCGCAGAATGTTGGTGGTGTTATCCACCTGTTTGGCTTCGGTCGGCAGGGTATGGGTGTCGAGCGTGAGGCGCAGATAACCGAGCGGGCCATTTTTGCCCTGAATCGGCTCGACGATCTGCTGATTGAAATAGCCGCCGGCTTTTTTGCCGTCCAGCGCCAGTCGGTCGCGGACGTCGACGTGCTCACCGGCGCGGGCAATTAAATCGCCCTGTTCATCGTACACGCCCGCATCCAGAATGCGGCTGTTTTCAGTAATCTGGCGCAGTATCTGCGCGATACGTTTATCGTCTGGCGTCTCGGTGCGCATCGCGGGCGCAACGCTCAGCGTGACTTGACGCGCAAGCGTGCGTGCCAGCTCTTCGAGCTGTGGATTACGTTGCCGTTGATGATTCTGGCTAAACCAGGACGCCCCTTGCATCAGCGCCACCAGAAGCGCGAGGCAGGACAGGACAATCACTGCACGATGAAGCCGGAATTTCAGTTTTGCGCGAGCCATATTCCACCTGCTGAAAATTTACGGCTTAATGTTGCCAGAAGTGATGGTTACAGGGTAGCCTCATGCGTTATTTTCCCCCTGGAACCTTCCGGCGCGAACCAATTTACAGGAGCTTCAATGCCGAACATTACCTGGTGCGACCTGACCGATGACGTCTCTTTATGGCCAGGATTGCCGCTCTCATTAAGTGGCGACGAGGTTATGCCTCTGGACTACCATGCAGGGCGTAGCGGCTGGCTGCTGTATGGCCGTGGCCTGGATAAGCAACGCCTGACCCAATACCAAACCAAGCTCGGTGCGGCGATGGTCATCGTGGCGGCCTGGTGCGTGGACGATTATCAGGTGCTGCGTCTGGCCGGTTCACTGACGCCGCGCGCCACTCGTCTGGCGCATGACGCCGGGCTGGATGTGGCGCCGCTGGGGAAAATCCCACATCTGAAAACCCCTGGGCTGCTGGTGATGGACATGGATTCGACCGCCATCCAGATCGAGTGCATCGATGAACTCGCTAAACTGGCCGGCAGCGGTGAGATGGTGGCGGAAGTGACCGAACGCGCGATGCGCGGTGAACTCGATTTTGCCGCCAGCCTGAAGCAGCGCGTCGCCACCCTGAAAGGGGCCGATGCCAATATTCTGCGCCAGGTGCGCGACACGCTGCCGCTGATGCCGGGCCTCACCCAACTGGTGCTGAAGCTCGAAACCCTCGGCTGGAAAGTGGCGATTGCCTCCGGCGGGTTCACCTTCTTCGCAGACTACCTGCGCGACAAACTGCATCTGACGACCGTAGTGGCGAACGAGCTGGAGATCCGCGACGGCAAGCTGACCGGGGAAGTGATCGGCGATATCGTGGATGCGCAGTACAAAGCCAACACGCTCACGCGTCTGGCGGAAAAATATGAAATCCCGGTGACGCAGACGGTCGCCATCGGCGATGGCGCGAACGATCTGCCGATGATCAAAGTGGCAGGTCTGGGCATCGCCTATCATGCCAAGCCAAAAGTGAACGAAAAGACAGAAGTCACCATCCGTCATGCTGATCTGATGGGCGTGTTCTGCATCCTGTCCGGCAGTGTGAATCAGAAATAATTAGAGGTAAACCGTGGCGAAAGCTCCAAAACGCGCATTTGTCTGTAATGAATGTGGTGCGGATTATCCGCGCTGGCAGGGGCAGTGCAGCGCCTGTCATGCCTGGAACACCATCACCGAAGTGCGCGTGGCCGC
Organism: Lelliottia sp. 7254-16; assembly: GCF_002922995.1. Lineage (NCBI taxonomy): Bacteria > Pseudomonadati > Pseudomonadota > Gammaproteobacteria > Enterobacterales > Enterobacteriaceae > Lelliottia > Lelliottia sp. 7254-16. The sequence goes on along the minus strand of NZ_PQVS01000005.1, from coordinate 234,349 downwards.
TTCGCCAACCGTGGCCCGCAATGAGCGTCTGACGGGCTATGCAGGCAACGCGGGCGTCTCGAAAGTGCAAAAACTATCTGAGATCAGCCTCGATGAAGTCCCGCGCTTCTCCACCGGATTTAAAGAGTTCGACCGCGTATTAGGCGGCGGAGTGGTGCCGGGCAGTGCGATCCTGATCGGCGGTAATCCAGGGGCGGGTAAATCGACGCTGCTGCTGCAAACTCTGTGTAAGCTCTCTGAGCAGATGAAAACCCTGTATGTCACCGGTGAAGAATCCCTGCAACAGGTGGCAATGCGCGCACACCGTCTCGGCCTGCCGACTGGCAATCTCAACATGCTGTCGGAAACCAGCATTGAACAGATTTGCATGATTGCCGATGAAGAGCAGCCGAAGCTGATGGTCATCGACTCCATCCAGGTGATGCACATGGCGGACATTCAGTCCTCGCCGGGCAGCGTGGCCCAGGTGCGCGAAACCGCGGCTTATCTGACGCGCTTCGCCAAAACGCGCGGCGTGGCGATCGTGATGGTTGGTCACGTCACCAAAGACGGCTCGCTGGCCGGTCCGAAAGTGCTGGAGCACTGCATCGACTGCTCGGTGATGCTCGACGGCGACGCTGATTCCCGCTTCCGCACCCTGCGCAGCCACAAAAACCGTTTTGGTGCCGTGAATGAGTTGGGCGTTTTCGCCATGACCGAACAGGGGCTGCGTGAAGTCAGTAACCCGTCGGCGATTTTCCTCAGCCGTGGCGAAGAAGAGACGCCGGGCAGTTCGGTAATGGTGCTCTGGGAAGGGACTCGCCCGCTGCTGGTCGAGATTCAGGCGCTGGTGGATCAGTCGATGATGGGCAATCCGCGTCGTGTCGCGGTCGGGCTTGAGCAAAACCGTTTAGCGATTCTGCTGGCGGTACTGCACCGCCACGGCGGCCTGCAAATGGCGGATCAGGACGTGTTCGTCAACGTGGTTGGCGGCGTGAAAGTGACCGAAACCAGCGCCGATCTGGCGCTGCTCCTGGCGATGGTTTCCAGCCTGCGCAACCGCCCATTGCCACAGGACCTGGTGGTCTTCGGCGAAGTCGGGCTGGCGGGGGAAATTCGCCCGGTCCCGAGCGGTCAGGAACGTATTTCCGAAGCGGCAAAACACGGTTTCCGCCGTGCGATTGTCCCGATTGCCAACGTGCCGAAAAAAGTGCCGGAAGGGATGAAGATTTTCCCGGTGAAGAAACTGTCTGATGCGTTAAGCGTCTTTGACGACTTATAATATTTAAGTTCGTATCTTATTGGCGGGGGCGTCTTGCTGACCCGCCTCACTTAGCAGGAGGCTCTTGTGTCAACATTTGACTATCTTAAAACCGCAATCCGCCAGAAGGGCTGCACCTTGCAGCAGGTGGCGGAAGCCAGCGGGATGACCAAGGGCTATTTAAGCCAGCTTCTGAATGCCAAAATCAAAAGCCCGAGCGCGCAAAAGCTGGAAGCGTTGCACCGCTTTCTGGGCCTCGAATTTCCGCGCATGCAAAAGAACATCGGCGTGGTGTTCGGCAAGTTCTATCCGCTGCACACCGGGCATATCTATCTGATTCAGCGCGCCTGTAGCCAGGTCGATGAGCTGCATATCATCATGGGTTACGACGACACGCGTGACCGTGCGCTGTTCGAAGACAGCGCCATGTCCCAGCAGCCGACCGTCTCAGACCGCCTGCGTTGGCTGCTCCAGACCTTTAAATACCAAAAAAATATTCGCATTCATGCCTTTAACGAAGAGGGCATGGAGCCGTATCCACACGGTTGGGATGTGTGGAGTAACGGCATCAAAGCCTTTATGGAAGAGAAGGGTATCGCCCCTAACTGGATCTACACCTCTGAAGAGTCCGATGCGCCGCAGTTCCGCGAGCACCTTGGCACCGAAACGGTGCTGATCGACCCGAAACGTACCTTTATGAACATCAGCGGCGGGCAGATCCGCGAAAATCCGTTCCGCTACTGGGATTACATCCCGACTGAAGTAAAACCGTTCTTTGTGCGCACCGTGGCGATTCTGGGCGGTGAATCAAGCGGTAAATCCACGCTGGTCAACAAGCTGGCAAACATCTTCAACACCAGCAGTGCGTGGGAATACGGACGCGATTATGTCTTCTCGCATCTGGGCGGCGATGAGATGGCGCTCCAGTATTCCGACTACGACAAAATCGCGCTCGGCCACGCTCAGTACATTGATTTCGCGGTGAAATACGCCAACAAGGTCGCGTTTGTCGATACGGATTTTGTCACCACCCAGGCGTTCTGTAAAAAGTACGAAGGGCGTGAGCACCCGTTCGTTCAGGCGCTGATTGACGAGTACCGTTTTGATCTGGTGATCCTGCTGGAAAACAACACGCCGTGGGTCGCCGACGGGATGCGCAGCCTCGGCAGCTCCGTTGATCGTAAAGAGTTCCAGACCATGCTGGTGGATATGCTGCGCGAGAATAACGTGGAGTTTGTTCACGTCGAAGAGTCGGACTACGATGGCCGCTTCCTGCGCTGTGTGGAGCTGGTGAAGGAGTTGATGGGGGAGCGGGAGTAAAGACTGCTCCGATCGATCCCCTCTCCCTTTGGGAGAGGGTTAGGGTGAGGGGGCAATGACCTCAGAACGCCACCACCACTTTTCCGCGCATATGCCCGTCCAGCACTTTCCGGTGTGCCTCGGTGATGCTCTCCATGCTTAAGCCGTGCAGGGTTTCGCTCAGCGAACTTTCCACCACGCCAGCATCAACCAGCTTCGCCACCTCATTCAGGATCTCGCCCTGACGCGCCATGTCTGCGGTCTGGTACATGCTGCGGGTGTACATAAACTCCCAGTGCAGCGCGGCAGATTTTGACTTCAGCTTACTCTGATCCAGCGGACGGTCGTTCTCCACGATGGTGCAAATATGCCCCTGCGGCGCAATCAGTTCGCAGACTGCGTCCCAGTGTCCGTCGGTGTCATTGAGGATGAAAATGTAGTCGACGAATTTGATGTCGTGCTTCGCCAGCTCACCCTTCAGGTCACGATAATTCACCACCAGATCGGCGCCGCGATCCCGGCACCATTGGGCTGAGTCCTCGCGAGAGGCGGTGGCGATCACCTTGATCTGGCTGTTGTGCTTAGCAAAGGGGACCGCCAGCGATCCGACGCCACCCGCACCGCCGATGATCAGCAGCGTTTTGTCCGATCCGGCGTCCTGAATATTCAGGCGTTCAAACAGTCCTTCCCATGCCGTCAACGCGGTTAAAGGCAGTGCCGCCGCGGCGGCCCAGTCGAGGCTTTGCGGTTTGTGGCCGACGATGCGCGCGTCAATCAACTGGTGGGTGGTGTTGCTGCCCGGACGGGTGATGTCACCGGCGTACCACACTTCGTCACCGGCTTGGAACTGCGTGACACCCGCACCGACCGCTTTCACAATGCCGCTCGCGTCCCAGCCCAGAATGCGCGGTGCTTGCAGGCCGTTTTTACTCAGGCCCGCATGGACTTTGGTATCGACCGGGTTCACGGAAACGGCTTTCACTTCGACCAGCAGATCGTGCTCGCCGGGTTGCGGCATCGGCTGGGTAATTTCAATAAAAACAGACGGCTGGTCTGGATTAACGGCGATAGCTTTAACGGACATGGTGAACTCCTCATGGAATACGTGTGTTGAGGCTAGTCTATTAAGTCACCACTTGCGTGATAAGATGGACAATCAATAACAAAGTGTTCGCATGAGATGAACAATTATGTTTAAGCAGCTTCAGGATATGGCCCTGTTTGCGCTGGTGGCGGAGATGGGCAGTTTTACCGCGGCGGCGCAAAAAGCGGGGCTGCCGAAATCGAGCGTCAGCCAGCGCGTTAGTCAGCTTGAGCAGCAGGTAGGCATCCGGCTGCTGAACCGCACCACCCGCAAACTCAATTTAACTTTTGCGGGCGAGCACTATCTGGTGCATTGCCGCGAGATGCTGGCGGCCAGCGAGCGGGCGGAATACGCCATTCAGCGCCTGCGCGATAATCCCGGTGGACGGCTGCGCGTCACTTCCCCGGCGGGAATTGGCGCGACGCTGCTGGCGCATCTGAATGCGGAATTTCAGCGCCGATACCCGGACGTTTCTCTCGATGTCTGTATTTCCGATGATGTGCAGGATCTGGTGCAGTCGGGCTATGACGTGGCGCTGCGCACCGGTAAACCGCAGGATTCTTCTCTGATTGGCCGCAAGATTGGTAACTGCCCGCGCTACATGCTGGCCTCACCCGAGTATCTGGCACGTTTTGCCCCGCTGGAGCATCCGCGCCAGTTGGTCGAACACCGGTGTATTACGCACAAGGCCTGGCCGGAGTGGCTTTTACGCCATAACGACGAGGATTATCGTCATCTGCCGAACAATGCCCACGTGACGGATAACCTGGTCTACGCCCGCGAAAGTGCCATCGCACGCGCGGGAATCACGCTACTGCCCGCATTTTTGCTGGAAGATAAAATCGAGAAGGGCGCGCTGGTGCAGGTTTTGCCGGAATGGAGCGTGGAAGGAAACGAGCTGTGGCTGGTCTATCCGAGCAGGAAACTGAATTCACCTGCGCTGATGAGCTATATCCAGTTTGCGATGCAGTTTGATGAGGTGAAGCGGTTTTACGTTGGGGTGTGATTGCCGGGGGAATAGTGCGGCCTGGTGCCCTTACCCCGGCCCTCTCCCACGGGAGAGGGAGAAAACATAAAAAACGGCAACCGAAGTTGCCGTTTTGCTTTTATTTCGAAATACGCTTGTACTTGATACGTTTTGGCTCCAGCGCATCCGCGCCGAGGGTACGTTTCTTGTACTCTTCGTATTCGGTGAAGTTACCTTCGAAGAACTCCACTTTACCCTCGTCCTGGTAATCCAGAATGTGGGTCGCGATACGGTCAAGGAACCAACGGTCGTGCGAGATAACCATTGCACAGCCTGGGAACTCCAGCATGGCGTTTTCCAGCGCGCGCAGGGTTTCGATGTCCAGGTCGTTGGTTGGTTCATCGAGCAGCAGCACGTTACCGCCAACCTGCAGCAGTTTCGCCAGATGCAAACGACCGCGCTCACCACCGGACAGCTCGCCGACGCGTTTACCCTGATCAACACCTTTGAAGTTGAAGCGGCCAACGTAGGCACGGCTTGGCATCTCGGTGTTGCCGATACGCATAATATCCTGCCCGCCGGAGACTTCTTCCCACACGGTTTTGCTGTTATCCATCGCGTCACGGAACTGGTCAACGGAGGCCAGTTTCACGGTATCGCCCAGCGTAATGGTGCCGCTGTCAGGTTGTTCCTGACCGGACATCATGCGGAACAGCGTCGATTTACCCGCGCCGTTAGGACCGATGATCCCGACAATCGCCCCTTTCGGCACGGAGAAGTTCAGGTCGTCGATCAGCACACGGTCGCCGTAGGACTTACGCAGATTGCTCACTTCAACGACTTTATCGCCCAGACGTGCTCCAGGTGGAATAAACAGTTCGTTGGTTTCGTTACGTTTCTGGTATTCGGAATTGTTCAGCTCTTCAAAGCGTGCCAGACGGGCTTTGCCCTTAGACTGACGGCCTTTCGCGCCCTGACGAACCCACTCAAGCTCTTTCTCAATCGATTTACGACGAGCGGCTTCCTGAGAGGCTTCCTGCGCCAGACGCTGATCTTTCTGCTCCAGCCAGGAGGAGTAGTTGCCTTCCCACGGAATACCTTCACCACGGTCCAGCTCCAGGATCCAGCCCGCCACATTATCGAGGAAGTAACGGTCGTGGGTAATCGCCACAACGGTCCCTTCGAAGTCGTGCAGGAAGCGTTCCAGCCAGGCGACGGATTCGGCATCCAGGTGGTTCGTCGGTTCGTCGAGCAGCAGCATGTCTGGCTTTTCCAGCAACAGACGGCACAGCGCGACGCGGCGGCGTTCACCACCGGACAGTTTTTCAATTTTCGCGTCCCAGTCTGGCAGGCGCAGGGCATCGGCCGCACGCTCCAGCTGGACGTTCAGGTTGTGACCGTCGTGCGCCTGGATAATTTCTTCGAATTTACCCTGTTGCGCCGCCAGTTTGTCGAAGTCAGCATCCGGTTCAGCGTACTTCGCGTACACCTCATCCAGACCTTTCAGCGCGTTAACGACTTCGGCAACGGCTTCTTCGACGGATTCGCGAACGGTGTGTTCCGGGTTTAGCTTCGGTTCCTGCGGCAGATAGCCGATTTTAAGGCCCGGCTGTGGACGAGCTTCACCTTCGATGTCTGTATCGATGCCCGCCATGATGCGCAGCAGGGTGGACTTACCGGCACCGTTGAGACCCAGGACACCGATTTTTGCGCCCGGGAAGAAGCTCAGCGAGATATTTTTCAGAATATGGCGTTTCGGCGGAACGACTTTGCCGACACGATGCATGGTATAAACGAATTGAGCCACGTGGACTTCGCCTCTTTTATCGTGAAGAAAATAGAATTCAGCTGCGAAGTGTAGCCTTTTTCAGTGCCTAATCCCAGACACGAACGTCGGGAGTGTTAAAGCACGCAAGAAAGGTAAAAAAGTGTCCATGACGTGGCGCGTTGCCTTATGCCTGGTTAGCATAGATCCATTACATTTTTACGTGGCACGACGCTGCAACTGTATTTAACACATTGAGGAAGAGCTTGTGGAAAAAGCCAAACAGGTGGTCTGGCGTCTGCTGGCTGCCAGCGTATGCGTGATGACGATAAGCCACGCAGCGCATGCCGATTCACTGGATGAACAGCGTAACCGCTATGCGCAGATCAAGCAGGCGTGGGACAGCAAGCAGATGGATACCGTGCAGGCACTGATGCCGACGCTGAAAGAATATCCGCTGTACCCTTATCTGGAATACCGTCAGATTACCGACGATCTCATGAACCAGCCGACGCTCACCGTCGCCAATTTTATCCAGGCCAACCCGACGTTGCCGCCTGCTCGAACTCTACAGTCACGCTTTGTGAACGAACTGGCGCGACGTGAAGACTGGCGCGGCCTGCTGGCGTTCAGTCCGCAAAAACCAGGTACCACCGAAGCGCAGTGTAATTTCTATTACGCCAAATGGGCGACAGGCCAGCAGCAGGAGGCCTGGGACGGTGCGAAAGAGCTGTGGCTCACCGGCAAAAATCAGCCTAACGCCTGTGATTCCCTGTTCGGGGCCTGGCGTGCATCGGGCCAGCAAGACCCGCTGGCGTACCTCGAACGTATTCGCCTGGCGATGAAAGCGGGTAATACGCGCCTCGTGACTACGCTCGCAGGGCAAATGCCTTCCGATTATCAGACCATTTCCACGGCGGTTATTCAGCTTGCCAACGATCCGAATTCTGTTCTGACTTTTGCTCGCTCAACGGGCGCGACCGATTTCACTCGTCAGATGGCGGCGGTGGCCTTTACCAGCGTGGCGCGTGACGACGTTGAAAATGCGCGGCTGATGATTCCGCAACTGGTTCAGGCGCAGCAGCTTAACGATGATCAAACTCAGGATTTGCGCGATATCGTCGCATGGCGTTTGATGGGCACCGATGTGACCGACGAACAGGCGCGCTGGCGTGACGACGCGATCATGCGCTCAAATTCGACCTCGCTTGTCGAACGTCGGGTGCGCATGGCGCTGGGCGCTGGCGATCGCCGTGGTCTCAATACCTGGCTTTCCCGCTTGCCGATGGATGCCAAAGAAAAAGATGAATGGCGCTACTGGCAGGCCGATTTGCTGATGGAGCGCGGGCGTGATGACGAAGCGAAAGAGATCCTCCATTCTCTGATGCAGCAGCGTGGCTTCTACCCGATGGCGGCGGCGCAGCGTCTGGGCGAGGAGTACACGCTCAAAATCGACAAAGCTCCGACCAACCTCAACTCAGCTCTGGTTCAGGGGGCAGAAATGGCGCGCGTACGCGAGCTGATGTACTGGGGAATGGACAACACGGCGCGCAGCGAGTGGGCCAATCTGGTGACCAGCCGCACTACCGATGAAAAAGCGCAGCTGGCGCGTTATGCCTTTGATAATCGCTGGTGGGATCTGAGCGTTCAAGCAACGATCGCCGGTAAATTGTGGGATCATCTGGAAGAGCGTTTCCCGCTGGCCTATAAAGATCTGTTCGATCGCTACACCAGCGGAAAAGACATTCCGCAGAGCTATGCGATGGCAATTGCTCGTCAGGAAAGTGCATGGAACCCTAAAGTGCGCTCACCGGTGGGGGCCAGCGGCCTGATGCAAATCATGCCGGGCACCGCCACGCATACGGTGAAGATGTTTAATATTCCAGGCTACAGCAGCCCGTCACAGCTGTTGGACCCGGATACCAACATCAATATCGGCACCAGCTATTTGCAGTATGTCTATTCCCAGTTCGGCAATAACCGCATCTTCTCGTCTGCGGCCTACAACGCAGGGCCTGGACGCGTGCGTACCTGGCTTGGCAACAGCGCCGGGCGCATCGACGCTGTGGCGTTTGTCGAGAGCATTCCGTTCTCTGAAACACGCGGTTATGTGAAGAATGTGCTGGCGTATGACGCTTACTATCGCTACTTCATGGGGCAGAAAGATACCCTGATGAGCGACGCTGAGTGGCAGAGAAAGTATTAATTACGTACACAAAATCATTCAAGTTGCATCGCGGCGGCAAGCCTGTGAATCCCCGGGAGCTTACATTAGTAAGTGACCGGGGTGAGCAGGCGCAGCCAACAAAGATGCAGATGGAATGATGAAGTGTATGTTATGCTTGTACTCGTCTAAGAGTACAAACGGCGGCATAACATGACCCAGCATTCCCCTTATTCATCGGCAATGGCCGAACAGCGCAATCTGGAGTGGCTTCGTTTTGTGGAGCTGCTTCGCCAGTCCTACGAGCAAGATCTGCACTTACCGCTGATGCAATTGATGCTGACACCCGACGAGCGTGAAGCGTTGGGCACGCGTGTGCGTATCATCGAAGAGTTGCTGCGTGGTGAGATGAGCCAGCGTGAGCTGAAAAGTGAGCTGGGCGCAGGCATTGCGACGATTACCCGTGGTTCGAACAGTCTGAAATCGGCCCCGGTGGAATTGCGCCACTGGCTTGAGGACGTGCTGCTGAAAAATGCCTGATGGCGCTGCGCTTATCAGGCCTACGGTTCTTGGATTGGATTTTGTAGGCCGGGTAAGGCGAAGCCGCCACCCGGCAATGGCGTGGCCGGTTGCCTGATGGTGCTGCGCTTATCAGGCCTACAACGGCGGAATCAGTCGTACACCGCGTTATGAAACGGGCTTAATGCCAACACTACCGCCTGATGATATACGCTCGAACGCGTCAAAGCTCCGGCGGTAAATACGCCAATAGCCCCTTCTTTGCGGCCAATTTCATCAATGCCGGTGTACTGAGACATCACCGGCCCGAGCGCTTCTCCAGCACGCACTTTATCCAGAATGATGGCCGGTAAAGGCAGCGTCGCTGAGCGCGATTCCCCACGCTGTTCGCGGCTTTCGATAACCACCCAGCTAAAGGTGGCACCCTCGTCAATCCCTGCTTCAATAGCCACCCAAAAATCTGCCTCAGGGCGTGCGGCCTTCGCATTCACGACGCGATTTCGTGCGCCAGCGCGCGTTTCCTCGCTCCCAAACGGCTGTTCAGGAACACCGCTCTCGACGCCGACGGCGTCAATATGGCAGGATCCTTCGCCGAAGATCTCTTCAAATGCCCTTAGAATTGCCTGAATTTTGGCAGGATTAGTGGTAGCAGAGACAACCTGGTGCATAATTAAGCTCGATTCAAAAAAAACTCATCGCATTATAACGGAAAAAAACATGTTACAGGTTTACCTTGTTCGCCACGGTGAAACGCAGTGGAACGCCGAGCGACGTATTCAAGGCCAGTCCGACAGCCCTCTCACCGCGAAGGGTGAGCAACAAGCGTGGCAGGTAGCGGAACGTGCCAGAACGTTAGGCATCACGCACATTATCTCCAGCGACCTGGGTCGCACGCAGCAAACGGCGCGCATTATCGCCGAGGCCTGCGGGTGCGACATTATCCTCGATCCTCGCCTGCGCGAACTGGATATGGGCGTGCTGGAAAAACGTCATGTGGATACACTGACAGAACAGGAAGAGGGCTGGCGCCGCACGCTGGTCAACGGTACGGAAGATGGCCGTATTCCTGAAGGCGAATCCATGCAGGAACTGAGCGTGCGCGTTCAGGCGGCGCTGGCGAATTGCCTCAAATTGCCGGCCGGCAGCCGCCCGCTGCTTGTTAGCCACGGTATTGCGCTGGGTTGTCTGGTGAGCACTATTCTCGGATTACCGGCCTATGCGGAACGCCGTTTGCGTCTGCGCAACTGCTCTATTTCCCGCATCGATTATCAGGAAAGCCCGTGGCTGGCGTCCGGTTGGGTGGTGGAAATGGCAGGGGACATATCGCATCTGGATGCCCCTGCGCTGGATGAGCTGCAGCGCTAGCGGCGCACAGGAATCAAGTATTCCATCCGCAGATTAATTGGGCCTACTTCCGGTTTTGCATCGCTGGCCGGATAGTAGCGCTCAATGTCCTGACCTTTGCGGCGGTTCAGATTCAGCATCGGCATACAGGTTCCGTAAACGGTCAGGATGAATTCCTGCACGCCAGTGCCCAGCCCTTCATAGTTGAACATGACGTATTCGCCGCCTTCCAGCACCACCGGTTTCGAGCCCTGAATATAGCCGTTGGCCATCTCTGGCGTGAGCGCGGTGGTATAAAACACTTCCTGCTCGTCGTCTTTTTCCTGGCTTGGGTGCGTCTCGTTCAAACCATATAGCAGCGGCGGAAGCGCCGGGGCGTGGCTGAGGAAATCGCGCCAGAACTGGGTTCGCATCTGATGGCGGAATTCAGAAATCTGTTCCAGTGAACACGTATAGCTTTGCGTGGTGCCGATCAGGTGCGTTTCTGGCAGGTCGAGGAATTCGTATTTTGGCATCGCGAATTCGCCCAGACGCAGCGGTGGACGCATACCGAATGAGCTCCAGTCGGGAGAACGGCGATAGAGCGCAGGTGTCAGCGAGAACTGTTTTTTGAAGGCGCGGGTGAACGTCTGCTGAGAATCAAAACGGTATTGCAGGGCAATATCCAGAATCGGGCGCGCGGTCAGGCGCAGTGCCACAGCCGATTTTGACAGGCGACGAGCGCGAATATAGGCACCGATGGCATGACCGGTGACATCCTTGAACATCCTTTGCAAATGCCACTTGGAATAGCCTGCTTTTGCCGCCACATTATCCAGTGACAAAGGCTGGTCAAGATGACCTTCCAGCCAGGTAAGCAGATCGCGAATAATTCCAGCCTGATCCATATACTATCCTCATCCTTAAAACAGCAGGTGCCTGATAACAGGGTAGCGGATAATAGCATTTTTTGATGTTTTAGCATTCAGTGTTTTTTTTGCGCATAAATGCTTTTTGCCGCACATTATGGGCATCAAATTGCTAATCCTGTGATCTTGCTACATTTTTATTCTGTTTGTTGAATAATTGCCCAACGTAATTTTAAAGAATGGTAACAATATGAAATACAAGACATTGATCTTCACTGCTCTGATGCTGTTGGTTGGCCGGACGGCGTTTGCTGAACAAGTTGGCTCCGTCGATACCGTGTTTAAGATGTTTGGCCCGGACCATAAAATTGTGGTCGAAGCCTTTGACGATCCGGATGTGAAAAACGTGACCTGCTATATCAGCCGCGCGAAAACGGGTGGGATTAAAGGTGGATTGGGGCTGGCAGAAGATACGGCCGATGCGGCGATTTCCTGCCAGCAGGTCGGGCCGGTTGAATTGAGCGACAAAATCAAAAACGGCAAGGCGCAGGGCGATGTGGTGTTCCAGAAACGGACATCGCTGGTGTTCAAAAAACTGCAGGTCGTGCGTTTTTATGATGCGAAACGCAACACCTTAGCGTACCTCGCCTACTCCGATAAAGTGGTCGAAGGATCGCCGAAAAACGCACTCAGCGCAGTGCCGATTATGCCGTGGCGCTAATTCAGGGACAGACAATGCAGCAACCGTTGATTTGGCTGGTGGAAGACGAAATCAGTATCGCTGAGACGCTGATCTATATGCTGTCGCAGGAAGGGTTTGCGGTGAAAGCCTTCGAGCGCGGGCTGCCTGCGCTCGAAGAGGCGCGTCGTCAGACCCCGGCGCTGGCGATCCTTGATGTCGGTTTGCCTGATATCAGCGGGTTTGAGTTGTGCCGCCAACTGCTGACGCAACATCCCTCGCTGCCGGTACTGTTTCTCACGGCCCGCAGCGATGAAGTGGATAAGCTGTTGGGCCTGGAAATGGGAGCGGATGATTATGTTGCTAAGCCGTTTTCACCCCGCGAAGTCTGCGCCCGCGTACGGACCATTTTGCGGCGGATGCAGAAATCCACGCTGCCTTCAGCAATCGTGCGCATTGGACATTTTGAACTCAATGAGCCAGCGGCGCAGATCAACTGGTGCGGCGAGCCGCTCATTCTGACGCGCTACGAATTTTTGTTGCTCAAAACCCTGTTGCACGCACCGGGCCGCGTTTTCTCGCGCCAGCAGTTGATGGACAAAGTCTGGGGCGAGGACGGCGACAGCTTTGACCGAACCGTCGATACCCATATCAAAACCCTGCGCGCCAAACTGCGCGCGGTAAATGCGGATCTTTCGCCGATCAGCACCCATCGCGGTTTGGGCTACAGCCTGGGGCTGGTGTAATGCGCATCGGAATGCGTCTGCTGCTGGGTTATTTTCTGATTGTGGCCATCGCTGCGTGGTTCGTGCTGTCGATCTTTGTGCAGGAGGTCAAACCCGGCGTGCGCCGGGCCACCGAAGGGACGCTTATCGATACAGCCACCTTGTTGGCGGAAGTGGGACGCGACGATCTCCTCACCGGTGCTGCGCAAAACGGTCGGCTGGCGCAGGCTTTTTCGCAACTGCATCAGCGCCCGTTCCGTGCCAACATTGGAGGTATTCACAAGGTTCGCAACGAATATCATGTTTACATGACTGACGCGCAGGGCCGCGTTGTTTTTGATTCGACCGGGAAAGGTCTGGGCGAAGATTACTCGCGCTGGAACGATGTCTGGCTGACTCTTCGCGGGCAGTACGGCGCGCGCAGCACCCAGGACGATCCCAGCGATCCAGAAAGTACCGTGATGTACGTGGCGGCCCCGATTGTTGATCAGGGAAAAATAATTGGCGTCCTGTCGGTAGGAAAACCGAATAGCGCGATGGCCCCGGTCATCCACCGTAGCGAACGACGCATTCTCTGGGCGGGGGGAGCGTTGCTGGGTATTGCCCTGTTGATCGGGCTGGTTGTGGCCTGGTGGATTAACCGCTCAATCAGCTCTTTATCACGCTATGCCGATTCGGTGACCCAGGATACGCCGCTGCCGTTGCCCGATCCCGGCAGCAGCGAATTGCGCAAACTGGCACAGGCGCTGGAAAACATGCGTATTCGCCTTGAAGGCAAAAATTACATTGAGCACTACGTTCACGCCCTGACGCATGAGCTGAAAAGCCCGCTGGCGGCGATTCGCGGTGCGGCGGAGATCTTAGCCGAACAGCCGCCGCCGCAGGTGGCTGCGCGGTTTGTTGATAATATTCTGGTGCAGAATGCGCGGATGCAGTCACTGGTCGAAAAACTGCTTGAGCAGGCTAAGCTGGAAAACCGCGTGGAGATTATACCGACTCCCGTGAGTATTGATGCGCTGTTCACGCGCATCAGTGATGCCCGTTCTATGCAGCTGGCGGTGAAGAACATCACGCTGACAGGCAACGGCGCAGCGTTAACGGTTAATGGCGATGCGGATCTGCTGGAGCAGGCGCTCGGCAATTTGCTCGATAACGCCATCGATTTCACCCCCACACGCGGCAGCATTGTTCTCAGCGCTGAAGAGACGCAGAAACAGACCTTGTTAAAGGTGACGGACAACGGCAGCGGGATTCCTGATTACGCGCAATCACGCATCTTTGAGCGCTTTTATTCACTTCCCCGCGAGACGGGCCTGAAAAGCAGCGGCCTCGGGCTAGCGTTTGTGCAGGAGGTAGCGCGTTTGCATCATGGTGAAATCCAGCTTCAAAACCGCGAAGAGGGCGGTGTTGAAGCGATTCTGAGACTTCACCGTCCCTTCACATAGCTTCAAATTCAGCGCACATAGCCGCGTTACGCTCTCTCCATCAAATAAGGAGAAGGCAATGAAAAAATCCCCACTGTTCTGGAAAGTAAGCACCCTGATGGGGTGCATCCTGCTGCTGTTAGTTCCCCTGTTTATGGTGAGTAACCTGATTTCTGAGCGCGCTAGCTATCGCGATGACGTTGAGGATACGCTGCGTCAAAGCACCAGTGGTCCGCAGCAGCTCACCGGCCCGCTAATCGCCATTCCGGTCACGGAAATTTATTACAAGTTTGAAGATAACGTGAGGGTTGAGCATAAGCGCAGTTTCCTGCACTTTTTGCTGCCTGAATCGCTGGTGATTGACGGTAATCAACGGGTAGAGTCCCGAAGCATCGGGATCTACGACGGGCAAATCTGGAGCACCGATCTCAAACTGAAGGCGCAATTTAATACCGACAAGCTGGACGCGCTAAAAGGCGAAACGATCTCTCTGGGGCAGCCGTTTATCGCTGTCGGCGTGGGCGATGCGCGTGGGATTGGCGCAGTGAAGGTGTCTAACGTTAACGATGAAACGCTGACGGTCGAACCGGGTTCAGGTATTTCTGGGCAACAGGCGGGGGTCCACATTCCGCTGACGTGGGAGATGCTCAATGCGAAAAGTGTGGACCTTGAGATGTCGTTGAATCTCAACGGAACGGGAAGTTTCTCCGTCGTGCCAGTGGGGCGAAATAGTGAGTTAACCCTGCGCAGTAACTGGCCGCATCCGGGTTTTATGGGCGATTACTTGCCGTCTAAACGTGAAATCAGCGCGTCAGGCTTTGAAGCGCACTGGCAGAGCAGCTGGTTTGCCAACAATCTTGAAAGCCAGTTTAGCGCTATCGAACCGCCAGAGTTTCGTACCGTTCCCGCATTTAGCGTCACCGTGGCGACGCCAGCCGATCAGTATCAGCTAACTGACCGGGCGATTAAATATGCCATTTTGCTGATTGCTCTGACGTTTATGGCTTTCTTTGTCTACGAAACTATCACTCACCTTCGCCTGCACCCGATGCAGTATCTGCTGGTGGGGTTGTCACTGGTGCTCTTTTACCTGGTACTGCTGGCGCTCTCTGAGCACGTGGGCTTTACGGCTGCATGGATTATCGCAAGCCTGGTCGGGGCGATGATGAACGGTGTTTATCTTCATGCGGTGCTTAAGGGCTGGAAGCGCAGTGCGGTGTTTGTGGTGGCGTTGCTGGGGCTGGATGGCGTGATGTGGTGTTTACTGCGCTCTGAGGATAGTGCGTTGCTGCTGGGGTCCGGCGTGCTGGCGATAGCGCTGTTTGCGGTGATGTATCTGACGCGCCACTTTGACTGGTACTCGCTTTCACAGGTTAAGCAAAGTGTGCCGAAAGGGGAAGGGGACGACGATTCATTACGGATTTGGAAATAAAAAAACGGCGCGTAAAGCGCCGTTTTTACTGCGTGGCGTGCGGGATTACTCCTGCAGGTCGCCGCAGAAACGATAACCTTCGCCGTGGATAGTGGCGATGATTTCTGGCGTATCCGGCGTAGATTCGAAGTGTTTACGAATGCGACGGATCGTCACGTCAACAGTACGGTCGTGCGGCTTCAGCTCGCGACCGGTCATTTTCTTCAGCAGCTCTGCACGGGACTGAATTTTGCCCGGATTTTCGCAGAAGTGCAGCATGGCGCGGAATTCACTGCGCGGCAGCTTGTACTGTTCGCCGTTCGGGCTCACCAGCGAGCGGCTATTGATATCAAGTTCCCAGCCGTTGAATTTGTAGCTGTCGACGCTACGACGCTCTTCGCTCACCGTGCCCAGATTCATGGTACGGGACAGCAGATTGCGTGCACGAATGGTTAACTCGCGAGGATTAAACGGCTTGGTGATGTAATCATCAGCGCCGATTTCCAGGCCAAGAATTTTATCCACTTCGTTATCACGGCCTGTCAGGAACATTAATGCGACGTTCGCCTGTTCACGCAGTTCGCGTGCCAGAAGAAGGCCGTTTTTTCCTGGCAGATTGATGTCCATGATGACCAGATTGATATCATTTTCAGAAAGGATCTGATGCATCTCTGCGCCATCGGTCGCTTCAAAGACATCGTAGCCTTCTGCTTCGAAAATGCTCTTTAACGTGTTGCGTGTTACCAACTCGTCTTCAACGATAAGAATGTGCGGGGTCTGCATGTTTGCTACCTAAATTGCCAACTAAATCGAAACAGGAAGTACAAAAGTCCCTGACCTGCCTGATGCATGTCGCAAATTAACATGATCGGCCTAACGTGACTAAAGTACGTAATTGCGTTCTTGATGCACTTTCCATCAACGTCAACAACATCATTAGCTTGGTCGTGGGCACTTTCCCTCAGGACCCGACAGTGTCAAAAACGGCTGTCATCCTAACCATTTTAACAGCAACATAACAGGCTAAGTGACACCAGACACCCAATAAAACTACGCTTCGTTGACATATATCAAGTTCAATTGTAGCACGTTAACAGTTTGATGAAATCATCGTATCGGATTGCTAGCCTTTGTCACAAATTTTCAATAAACCAACTAGTTGCAGCTATTGATTAATAAACAACGCGAATCCAATTCGAAAAACCAATCATTACGAGTATTATCATTAATAAACATATGGATAACGACTGTCTGTTAACATTTGAATCAATAGTTCAGTCACGGAACAGTTTAGCGCTTTTAATTTGTGGTGAAACGCTATTTCGGTGATTTGTGTTGCAATTTTGTAAATTCGCGCTGCGTAATATGTTGAGCTGCATCACACTTTAGCGCGCTAACTGATTAAAAAGAGAGCATAAATGCACTTATCGATAGTGCTGGTATCGCCAGCAAGAGCAGAAAATATTGGCGCCGCTGCGCGCGCGATGAAGACGATGGGATTCACCGATTTGCGTATCGTGGCCAGTGAGGCGCACCTCGAACCCGCCACTCGCTGGGTGGCGCATGGATCGGGAGAAATTCTCGACAACATAACCACTTACGCGACGCTTGCCGACGCGCTGCACGATATTTCGTTCACCGTTGCGACCACGGCACGCAGCCGGGCGAAGTTCCATTACTACGCGACACCGACAGAACTGGTGCCTATTCTCGAAGAAAAAAGTACGTGGGCGACGAAGACCGCGCTGGTGTTTGGTCGTGAAGATTCGGGTCTGACCAATGAAGAGCTGGAGCTGGCAGACGTGCTAACGGGCGTACCGATGGTCGCGGATTACCCGTCGCTCAATTTGGGCCAGGCGGTGATGGTCTATTGCTATCAATTAGCATCCTTAATACAAATTCCCACACCTTCCGCAGACAGCGTAGATGAAAACCAGCTGCGCGCGTTACGTGAACGGACACAATCGCTTTTGGCACAGCTGGGCGTGGATGACGATCGGAAAATGGTCGACTGGCTACACCAGCGCCTCGGGCTGCTTGAACAGCGCGACACCGCAATGTTGCACCGATTGCTGCATGATATTGAAAAAAAATTGGCAGAATAAAAATCTGACATTTGTTTTTCGTATGGATTAACTGTCTGTGTATAAGGGTTGCAACTGGTGGTATGCGGTTAAAAATAAAACCGCAAGCAGCGGGTCGTGAAAGGGTTACAAATTGTGATCAAAGTAAAAATTCATTGACTTAAGGTGCCGGATACTTTAACCCTAAAAGGATACAGGACAGACAGAAAACAACACAGAGCACACAACATCCATGAATCGCGTTAGCACCACCACCATTACAACAACCATCATCATTACCACAGGTAACGATGCGGGCTGACGCGTAACAGGAAAAACAGAAAAAAGCCCGCACCTGAACAGTGCGGGCTTTTTTTTCGACCAAAGATCACGAGGTAAACCATGCGAGTCTTGAAGTTCGGCGGTACATCAGTGGCAAACGCAGAACGTTTTCTGCGCGTTGCCGATATCCTGGAAAGCAACGCCAGGCAGGGGCAGGTGGCTACCGTGCTTTCTGCTCCGGCGAAAATTACGAACCACCTGGTAGCGATGATTGAGAAAACCATCGGTGGTCAGGATGCCGTTGTGAACATCAGCGATGCCGAGCGTATTTTTGCAGAACTGCTTCAGGGACTGGCCGATATCCAGCCGGGTTTCCCGCACGCTCAGCTCAAGGCCTTTGTGGAGCAAGAGTTCGCCCAGATCAAACACGTTCTGCACGGCATCAGCCTGCTGGGCCAATGCCCTGACAGCATCAACGCGGCGCTGATTTGCCGCGGTGAAAAACTGTCCATCGCCATCATGGCGGGGCTGCTGGAAGCGCGCGGTCACGCTGTCTCGGTGATCGACCCGGTCGAAAAGCTATTGGCCGTTGGGCATTACCTCGAATCTACCGTAGACATCGCTGAATCCACGCGCCGCATCGCGGCCAGTAAAATCCCGTCTGAGAATATGATTTTGATGGCGGGCTTTACCGCCGGGAATGAAAAAGGCGAACTCGTGGTGCTGGGCCGTAACGGTTCTGACTACTCCGCCGCCGTGCTGGCTGCCTGTTTACGCGCTGATTGTTGCGAAATCTGGACCGACGTTGACGGCGTGTATACCTGCGATCCGCGCCAGGTACCGGACGCAAGGCTGTTGAAATCGATGTCTTATCAGGAAGCGATGGAGCTGTCGTATTTCGGCGCGAAAGTTCTCCACCCGCGCACCATCTCTCCGATTGCTCAGTTCCAGATCCCCTGTCTTATCAAAAACACCGGTAATCCGCAGGCACCGGGCACTCTGATTGGCGCCAGTCATGACGAAGACGATTTGCCGGTAAAAGGTATCTCTAATCTGAACAACATGGCGATGTTCAGCGTCTCCGGGCCGGGCATGAAAGGCATGGTCGGCATGGCCGCGCGCGTCTTTGCTGCCATGTCCCGCAACGGCATTTCCGTGGTACTTATCACTCAGTCCTCCTCGGAATACAGCATCAGCTTCTGCGTGCCGCAGGCCGATTGCGCCCGTGCGCGTCGTGCTCTGGAAGAAGAGTTCTATCTGGAGCTGAAAGAAGAGCTGCTGGAACCGCTGTCTATCCAGGAGCGTCTGGCGGTTATCTCGGTCGTCGGTGATGGAATGCGCACTCTGCGCGGGATCTCTGCCAAATTCTTTGCTGCCCTGGCGCGCGCCAACATCAATATCGTGGCCATTGCTCAGGGTTCTTCCGAGCGCTCCATTTCCGTTGTCGTGAGCAATGACGATGCAACAACCGGTGTGCGCGTAACGCACCAGATGCTGTTCAACACCGATCAGGTGATCGAAGTGTTTGTGATTGGCGTCGGCGGTGTCGGCGGGGCGTTGCTGGAGCAGGTGAAGCGTCAGCAAGGCTGGCTGAAGAACAAACATATCGATTTGCGCGTGTGCGGCGTGGCGAACTCTAAAGCACTGCTGACCAACGTGCATGGCCTTAATCTTGAAAGCTGGCAGGACGAGCTGGCGCAGGCCAAAGAGCCATTTAATCTTGGCCGATTGATTCGCCTGGCTAAGGAGTATCACCTGCTGAATCCGGTGATTGTGGACTGCACCTCAAACCAGGCCGTAGCAGACCAGTATGCTGACTTCCTGCGCGAAGGCTTCCACGTGGTAACGCCGAACAAAAAGGCCAATACCTCGTCGATGGATTACTACCATCAGCTGCGTACCGCCGCCAGCAAGTCACGTCGCAAGTTTCTGTACGACACTAACGTCGGTGCAGGCCTGCCGGTGATTGAGAACCTGCAAAACCTGCTCAATGCGGGTGACGAACTGCAGAAATTCTCCGGCATTCTTTCCGGATCGCTGTCGTTCATTTTCGGCAAGCTGGATGAAGGGATGAGTCTTTCTGAAGCCACCCGCGCGGCGCGAGAGCTGGGCTATACCGAGCCGGACCCACGTGACGATCTCTCCGGGATGGACGTGGCGCGCAAGCTATTGATCCTCGCCCGTGAAACTGGCCGCGAGCTGGAGCTGTCCGATATTGTTATCGAGCCAGTGTTGCCTGCGAGTTTTGATGACAACGGTGATGTCGCCACGTTTATGGAACGCTTGCCGCATCTTGACGATGACTTTGCGGCGCGCGTGGCGAAAGCCCGTGATGAAGGCAAAGTATTGCGCTATGTTGGCAACATTGAAGACGACGGCGTGTGCCGCGTGAAGATTGCCGAAGTGGACGGGAACGATCCGCTCTTTAAAGTGAAAAACGGCGAAAACGCTCTGGCGTTTTACAGCCATTATTATCAGCCATTGCCGTTGGTGTTACGCGGTTACGGCGCAGGGAATGATGTGACAGCGGCTGGCGTGTTTGCCGATCTGCTGCGTACCCTGTCATGGAAGTTAGGAGTTTAACATGGTGAAAGTTTATGCCCCGGCTTCCAGCGCCAATATGAGCGTCGGATTTGATGTGCTGGGTGCGGCGGTTACGCCTCTCGACGGTTCTTTGCTGGGTGATACCGTCACCGTCGAAGCGGCGGACAGTTTCAGCCTCAATAATATTGGCCGCTTTGCCAGTAAGTTGCCGCCAGAACCGCGCGAAAATATTGTTTATCAGTGCTGGGAGCGCTTCTGTCAGGAGATCGGCAAAAACGTGCCGGTTGCCATGACCCTCGAAAAAAGTATGCCGATTGGCTCGGGCCTCGGCTCCAGCGCCTGTTCCGTCGTCGCCGCGCTGGTGGCGATGAACGAACACTGTGGTAAACCGCTGAATAATACCCGCCTGTTGTCGCTGATGGGCGAGCTGGAAGGGCGCATCTCTGGCAGCATTCACTACGATAACGTCGCGCCGTGCTTCCTCGGCGGCATGCAGCTGATGATCGAAGAGAACGGCATTATCAGCCAGCAGGTGCCAGGCTTTGATGAGTGGCTGTGGGTGCTGGCGTATCCGGGGATTAAAGTCTCGACCGCCGAAGCGCGCGCGATCCTTCCTGCGCAGTATCGCCGTCAGGACTGTATCGCGCATGGTCGCCATCTGGCGGGCTTTATTCACGCCTGCTACACCCGTCAGCCAGCGCTTGCCGCGAAGCTGATGAAAGATGTGATTGCCGAACCTTACCGCACCAAACTGCTGCCGGGCTTCAATGAAGCGCGTCAGGCGTCGATGGATATCGGCGCGCAGGCGTGCGGCATTTCGGGCTCCGGTCCGACGCTGTTCGCATTATGCGATAAGCCAGATACCGCGCAGCGCGTAGCGGACTGGTTGTCGAAAAACTACCTGCAAAATCAGGAAGGCTTTGTTCATATTTGCCGTCTGGACACGGCCGGCGCACGAGTACTGGGATAAACGATGAAACTCTACAATCTTAAAGATCATAACGAGCAGGTGAGCTTCGCGCAGGCCGTGACTCAGGGGCTGGGTAAAAATCAGGGGCTGTTTTTTCCGCACGATTTGCCCGAATTTAGCCTCACTGAAATAGACGAAATGCTGAAGCAGGATTTTGTCAGCCGCAGTGCGAAAATCCTGTCTGCCTTCATTGGCGATGAAATTCCACACGAGCTGCTGGAAGAACGCGTGCGTAGCGCCTTTGCCTTCCCGGCACCGGTGAAATCCGTTGAGCCGGATATCGGCTGTCTGGAGCTGTTCCACGGTCCAACTTTGGCGTTTAAAGATTTCGGCGGGCGCTTTATGGCGCAGATGCTGACCCACATCAGCGGCGACAAACCGGTTACGATTCTGACTGCCACGTCGGGTGATACCGGCGCGGCGGTAGCTCATGCGTTTTACGGGCTGAAAAACGTCCGCGTAATCATTCTTTATCCGCAGGGGAAAATCAGCCCGCTGCAGGAAAAACTGTTCTGCACGCTGGGTGGCAATATTGAAACCGTCGCCATCGACGGCGACTTTGATGCCTGCCAGGCGCTGGTGAAAAAGGCTTTCGACGACGAAGAACTGAAAGTAGCGCTGGGGCTGAACTCTGCAAACTCGATTAACATCAGCCGTCTGCTGGCACAGATTTGCTACTACTTCGAAGCGGTGGCACAACTGCCGCAGGAAGCGCGTAATCAACTGGTTGTCTCAGTGCCAAGCGGTAACTTCGGTGATTTGACCGCTGGTCTGCTGGCGAAATCTCTCGGCCTGCCGGTGAAGCGTTTTATCGCTGCGACTAACGCCAACGACACGGTTCCACGTTTCCTGAAAGACGGGAAATGGACGCCAAACGCGACCCAGGCGACGCTGTCAAACGCGATGGACGTTAGCCAGCCGAACAACTGGCCGCGCGTGGAAGAACTGTTCCGCCGTAAGATCTGGCGTCTGGGCGATCTGGGCTATGCGGCAGTGAGTGATGACACCACCAAAGAGACGATGCGCGAGCTGAAAGCGGTGGGGTATACCTCTGAGCCGCATGCCGCGATTGCCTATCGTGCGCTGCGTGACCAGCTTAATCCGGGCGAGTACGGGCTGTTCCTCGGAACGGCGCATCCGGCGAAGTTCAAAGAGAGTGTGGATGAGATTCTGGGTGAATCGCTGCCACTGCCAAAAGAGTTGGCCGATCGCGCTGACCTGCCGCTGCTGTCCCACAACCTGCCGGCAGATTTTGCGGCGTTGCGTCAGTTGATGATGACGCGCGGTTAATTATTGTGTCGGGTGGCGGCTTCGCCTTACCCGACCTACATAATTCACACTGTAGGCCGGGTAAGGCGAAGCCGCCACCCGGCTTTTTTGTGAAGAAATTATGGAGGAAAAACGCAGGGAATAAGTAGAAATTCCCAATAAATGCGGTCACTTACAGATTAGGATTGCAGAGAATAACATCCCCGACTTCCCTCACGTAATCTCCTTCCATCGGCCCACGTTGGGCAAGAATGAAAAGGAGTCACCTATGTCTAAATTGAAACCTGCACTGCTCGTGCTTTCACTGATGCTGGTCGCTCCCACGCTGGTACACGCCGGAGAAATCACCCTGATTCCGGCGGTAAAATTACAGATTGGCGATCAGGACAGAAGCGGACACTACTGGGATGGCGGTCGCTGGCGCGATCATGACTGGTGGAAATCGCATTACGAGTGGCGCGACAACCGCTGGCACCAGCATGACGATCATCGCGACCACCATGACAATCGTCACGGCGATAAACATGACGATCATGGACGTGGACCGGACTGGAAGCATCATTAACAACGCCTGATGGCGCTGCGCTTATCAGGCCTACGAGTAGCCCCGGTAAGCGTAGCGCCACCGGGGAAATTACTGCTCGTGCCGCTTAAACACCAGCTCGCCTTTCCCTGACGCTTCGCCGTCAAAGACATATCCGTCAGTGTTAAATTGGGTCAACTGCTCTGGCTTAGTCAGGCGGTTCTCAATGATGTAGCGGCTCATCAGCCCACGCGCTTTTTTGGCGTAGAAGCTGATCACTTTAAACTTGCCGTTCTTCTCATCCAAAAATACCGGCTTGATGATTTCCGCGTTGAGCTTTTTCGGCTTCACGGATTTGTAGTATTCGTCGGAAGCCAGGTTGATGACGATGTTATCGCCCTGCGCTTTCAGCGCGTCGTTCAACTTCTCGGTGATGATATCGCCCCAGAAGTGGTAAAGATCTTTGCCTTTGGCGTTTTCCAGACGGATACCCATCTCCAGGCGATACGGCTGCATCAGATCCAGCGGGCGCAGCACGCCGTATAAACCTGAAAGCATGCGCAAATGCTGCTGGGCAAAATCGAAATCGGCTTCGCTGAACTCTTCGGCCTGTAATCCGGTGTAAACATCGCCTTTAAACGCGAGGATCGCCTGACGGGCATTTTTCGGCGTGAAGTCCGGGTGCCAGTCGTGGAAGCGGGTGGCGTTGAGATCGGCCAGTTTGTCGCTGATGCTCATCAGCTTGCCGATCTGCGGGGCTGAAAGTTTACGCGCCTCACGGATCAGCTGCTGTGAATGGTCCAGCAGTTCGGGCTGGGTATAGCGCTCGGTGGCGAGCGGGCTCTGGAAATCGAGCGTTTTTGCAGGTGAAATCAGAATCAGCATATCCAGTCCTTGCAGGAAATTTAGTGCGACTTTAGCAAAAAAATGGCCTGATGAGATCGATGGCTGTTATTGACGTGGCAAATCATCCCAACTTCCCGGCGCAATTTGTGACTCAATTTCTGGATAACGGGTGGCGTCAAACACTGGCTGAACCCCGAGCTTGCGCTGGCGCAAATAGTCGCGGGCGATGAGCGTCACCACCGGCGACAGCAGCAAAATTGCCGTCAGGTTGGTAATGGCCATCAGCGCCATAATCACATCCGCCAGTTGCCAGACCAATGGCAGGCTCATCACCGAGCCGATCAGCACCATTCCCGCGATACCAATGCGCAAAAACCACAGCGTTTTACGCGAATCGAGACGCAGGAATATCAGATTGTTTTCGGCATAAATGTAATTGGCGACGATAGAGCTGAAGGCAAACAGCATGACAATCAGCGAGACAAATCCCGCGCCCCAGGTGCCGGACAAATTGACCAGCGCCTGCTGAACAAGCTGGATGCCTGCGGTGCTCGACGTATGAGCGACAGGCCCTGCCAGCAGAACAATCATTGCGCTGGCCGAACAGATGATGATGGTATCGGTAAACACCCCGATCATCTGCACGATCCCCTGCGCTGCCGGATGCGGGGGCCATGATGCCGCTGCCGCTGCGGCATTCGGCGTGGAGCCCATTCCTGCTTCATTCGAGAACATGCCGCGCTGAAAGCCCGCCGTCAGCGCCTGGCTGACAGTGTATCCCAGCGCGCCTGCTGCGGCCTCTTGCCAGCCAAATGCGGCTTTAAATATTGCGGCAATCACCGCCGGAACCTGTTCGATATGCATGGCCGTCACCACGAGGCTGGCGATCACCCACAGCAGCGCCATCACCGGAACCATCCACTGCATCAGGCGCGCAACGCCTCTGATTCCGGTCACGATGACTAAGAGTGTGAGTACGGCAAGGGAAACGCCTGTTATCCATTCAGGGAAGTCGAACGCATAGCGCAGCGCGTGGGCCACTGAGTTGGCTTGCACGGTGTTAAAAATGAGGCCATAAGCCGCGAGAAGGAAGATTGAAAACAGGACGCCCATCCAGCGCATTCCAAGGCCTCGGGACATATACCAGGCCGGGCCGCCGCGAAACTGACCGTTTTTATCGCGCTCTTTGTAGAGTTGTGCCAATGAGCACTCGGCAAAGGAGGTCGCCATACCAATCATGGCCGTTACCCACATCCAGAACACCGCGCCAGGACCGCCCGCGCTGATGGCAAGCGCGACACCGGCTAAATTCCCACTGCCGACGCGCGCGGCAAGGCTGGTGCAAAGCGCCTGAAAGGAGGTTAATCCACCGGGCTGTGGGCTGACGCTGTTTTTAAGACTTTTGCCAAACTGGCGAATATAGCGAAATTGAATAAAACCGCTGCGGACGGTAAACCAAATTCCGGCCCCCAGTAATAAATAGATCATTACTGAGCCCCACAGGACTTCATTAATAAAAGCGAAGAAATCAGGCATTAACGTCCCTCTTGTTGATGCCACTGAATAGATACGCGGTAACGCTGAATGAGCACGCTGTTAATTAGCAGGCTGTTAATATTTCGAGTTTACCATACTATCAGTAAGCGCACTGTCTGCGGTTGCGCTGTCATTCCGTCGTGTTATCATCAGGG
The DNA here is from genome assembly GCF_002922995.1 of Lelliottia sp. 7254-16. Taxonomy (NCBI): domain Bacteria; kingdom Pseudomonadati; phylum Pseudomonadota; class Gammaproteobacteria; order Enterobacterales; family Enterobacteriaceae; genus Lelliottia; species Lelliottia sp. 7254-16. The sequence goes on along the minus strand of NZ_PQVS01000005.1, from coordinate 208,692 downwards.
CAGACCGGTTACATCCCCCTAACAAGTAAACCTGTCATTTTTCCGCTGCTGGCAGGCTGTCGGTAGCGTGAATTATCCAGGGCACGTTAAAAGAGAAACACTATCATGACGGATAAATTGACCTCCCTTCGTCAGTTCACCACTGTCGTAGCTGACACCGGAGATATCGCGGCAATGAAGTTGTACCAGCCGCAGGATGCCACAACTAACCCTTCTCTGATTCTTAACGCCGCGCAGATCCCTGAGTACCGCAAACTGATCGACGAAGCTGTGACCTGGGCGAAAAGCCAGAGCAACGATCGTGCGCAGCAGGTTGTGGATGCAACTGACAAACTGGCTGTGAATATCGGTCTGGAAATCCTGAAACTGGTTCCGGGTCGTATTTCTACCGAAGTTGACGCGCGTCTGTCCTACGACACCGAAGCGTCTATCGCTAAAGCCAAGCACCTGATCAAACTGTATAACGATGCGGGCATCAGCAACGATCGTATTCTGATCAAACTGGCTTCCACCTGGCAGGGCATCCGCGCTGCAGAACAGCTGGAAAAAGAAGGCATCAACTGTAACCTGACTCTGCTGTTCTCCTTCGCTCAGGCGCGTGCGTGTGCAGAAGCAGGTGTGTACCTGATTTCTCCGTTTGTGGGCCGTATTCTGGACTGGTACAAAGCCAACACCGACAAGAAAGAGTACGCAGCATCAGAAGATCCAGGCGTGGTTTCTGTGACTGAAATCTACGAATACTACAAACAGCACGGTTATGAGACTGTCGTCATGGGCGCAAGCTTCCGTAACGTCGGTGAAATCATCGAGCTGGCTGGCTGTGACCGTCTGACCATCGCCCCTGCGCTGCTGAAAGAGCTGGCAGAGAGCGAAGGCGCACTGGAGCGTAAACTGAGCTACACCGGCGAAGTGAAAGCGCGTCCAGAACGCATCACTGAATCCCAGTTCCTGTGGCAGCACAACCAGGATCCAATGGCGGTAGACAAACTGGCGGACGGTATCCGTAAGTTTGCTGTTGACCAGGAAAAACTGGAAAAAATGATCGGCGATCTGCTGTAATCATTCTTCATGGCCGGGCGTTTGTCCGGCCATGTTACTTCGTTCGTCCCCTGTCTGATTTCCCCCTCTGCGTGTATCATTCCTCTTAATCAGTATTGTTATGAAGGGAATAGATATGAATACCTTACGCATCGGCTTAGTGTCGATTTCTGACCGCGCGTCCAGCGGCGTTTATGCCGATAAAGGCATCCCGGCTCTGGAAGAGTGGCTGGCAGCCGCGCTCACCACACCTTTTGAACTGCAAACCCGTCTGATCCCGGATGAACAGCCGATAATCGAGCAAACCCTGTGCGAGCTGGTGGACGAAATGAGCTGCCATCTGGTGCTGACCACCGGCGGAACAGGCCCGGCGCGTCGTGATGTCACGCCTGATGCGACAATGGCGGTAGCCGATCGCGAAATGCCTGGTTTCGGCGAGCAGATGCGTCAGATAAGCCTGCACTTTGTGCCGACGGCGATCCTGTCGCGCCAGGTGGGGGTTATCCGCAAACAGGCGCTGATCCTCAATCTGCCGGGCCAGCCGAAGTCGATCAAAGAGACGCTGGAAGGTGTAAAAGCCGAAGATGGCAAAGTGGTGGTGGCGGGGATTTTTGCCAGTGTACCGTATTGTATACAGCTGCTTGACGGCCCTTACGTCGAGACCGATCCGCAAGTGGTAGCAGCTTTTCGCCCGAAAAGCGCACGTCGCGAAACATTATCCTGAAATGAATGCGTTTGTGACATAAGCTACAGCCTCAATGGCGTGTTAATTTATTTACGGTATAGTCATTTTTTCTTTACGATTACTGTAAAACTAAATCAACACCGCTGGTAAAAGGTTCGCTATGTCACATTACACCCGGCCTCTGAATCGTCAGGACTACAAAACGCTCACGCTCGCGGCTCTCGGCGGCGCGCTGGAGTTTTACGATTTCATCATTTTCGTCTTCTTTGCCGCCGTGGTGGGGGAACTCTTCTTCCCGGCGGATATCCCTGAATGGCTGCGTCAGGTTCAGACCTTCGGCATATTTGCTGCGGGCTATCTGGCGCGTCCGTTGGGCGGCATTATCATGGCGCACTTTGGCGATTTGGTCGGGCGCAAAAAAATGTTCACCCTCAGTATTCTGCTGATGGCGGTCCCGACGCTGGCGATTGGCTTGCTGCCGACGTATGCCTCGATGGGCATTGTTGCGCCGGTATTGCTGCTATTGATGCGCATTTTGCAGGGCGCGGCGATTGGCGGCGAAGTGCCGGGCGCATGGGTGTTTGTCGCTGAACACGTTCCGGCGCGTCGCATCGGGATCGCCTGCGGGACATTAACCGCCGGGCTGACCGTCGGGATTTTGCTCGGCTCGGTCGTTGCGACGCTCGTCAATACCAGCATGACCCCACAGGCTGTGCATGAGTGGGGCTGGCGTATTCCGTTCCTGCTTGGAGGGGCGTTTGGCCTGGTGGCGATGTATCTGCGCCGCTGGTTACAGGAGACGCCAATTTTCCTTGAGATGCAGCAGCGTAAAGCGCTGGCGCAGGAACTTCCGGTGAAAGCCGTGGTGGTGCGCCATCAGAAAGCGGTGGTGATTTCCATGCTGCTCACCTGGCTGCTGTCCGCAGGAATTGTGGTGGTGATTTTGATGTCGCCGGTCTGGCTGCAAAAACAGTACGGCTTTGCTCCTGCGGTGACGCTGCAGGCCAACAGCATTGCCACCATTATGCTGTGCTTTGGCTGTCTGATTGCCGGCCTGGCGGCGGATCGCTTCGGTGCCAGCCGCACGTTTATCATCGGCAGCCTTCTACTGGCCGCATCGAGCTGGGCGTTCTATCACCTGGCGGGCGCACATCCGGAACAGCTGTTCCTGCTCTACGGCGTGGTGGGGCTGTGCGTCGGCGTTGTCGGGGCAGTGCCTTACGTCATGGTTCGTGCTTTCCCGGCGGAAGTGCGCTTTACAGGGATATCATTTTCCTACAACGTCTCGTACGCCATCTTTGGCGGCTTAACGCCGATTGCCGTCACGCTACTGATGGGCGCGTCGCCGATGGCGCCGGCCTGGTACGTGCTGGCACTTTCGCTGATGGGGTTAGGGCTTGGGATCTGGCTTCGCGGTGAGCGCCATCAGTTGATGGCGCACGCGCAGGCTAATGAGGGGTAAAGCTCAGGATGATGTTGTCATCCGGGATATGCGTAAAGCTTTTGATCAGCTCGTGATAGTCCGCCTGTGGATCAACATCTTTAAAAAGCGTTGGGTAGAAGATTTTACTCAACGCTTCAATAGCAATGATGTTGTACGGATTGTTGTAAAAATGATGGTACAACGCGCCGGTATGCCCTTGTGCAACGGCAGGGATGCTGCTCACGCCCTGACGCGCAACCAGCGCATTAAAGGCGCTAGCGACATCACTTTCCGCCACGTTGTAGCCAAACGGAATAATCGCGGTGCCTTTGCCTGAGCGTTTTGAACCGGTCATCAGGTAGTAATCTGGATTCAGGGAAATAATTTTCTCCACCGAGATATTCCCGGTTGCGCCCGGCAGCAGTTGCGAGCCAATATTCACGCCGCCTGCGGCCTCCACCAGTCCGCCCCAGCCGTTGTGCGCATGGGTGAAACAGCAGCCGTTATCCAGTCCGGCCACGCCAGCGATCGGCTCGATAAACACCAGTGGTTTTTTCTCTGCTTCCGTCAGGCGCTGATGAATCCGGTCCAGACGCTGCTGATAGAAATCGACATAGGCCTGCGCACGATCCGTCTGGCCTAACACCTTGCCCAGCAGATCAATGCTCGGCAGGGTGTTTTCCACCGGATGCAGCTCGTAATCGACGAAGACTACCGGGATGTGCAGGGCCTCAAGCTGGGTTAACACACCGCTTTGCGTCAATGACGGTTTAGCACGCAGCTGGGCAATCATCAGATCCGGATGGCGCGAGATCACCGTTTCAAGATCGACATTCCCCTGATCCGAGAACTGCATATCGAGGATCTTCTCGGCTTCTGGCCATTTGCGCTTCAGCACGTTCCAGGTTTCGGTGTCCTGTTTCTTCGGCAGGTTGTTCCACGCCACCACTTTGGCGAAAGGATCGTCGCGCTCCAGCATTGCCAGCGTCAGAATATCGCGGCCATCCTGCAAGATAATGCGTTGCGGCTCCTGAGGGATCGTCACCGTGCGGTTATCCATATCCTTCACGGTCACAGGCCAGTTTTGCGCCATCGCCAGCAGCGGCGAGAGCAGCAGCACTGCGCCGAAGATTGTCTTCTTAATGTTCATACTTCCCCGTCTCACGTTTATTGTTATGTTGTTAACCCATCGACCACCACATGCGGCAGCCCTTGTGAACATTGTTCCACCCGGCCTTTTACGCCGTAGACCGTCGCCAGATTTGCAGGCGTGACCACCTCGCGTGGAATGCCGCTCGCAACCAGCGCGCCTTCTTTGAGCATCACCGCATATTCGGCGTGGCGTAGCGCGATATTGATGTCGTGGATCACCACCACCGTCACGATATTGCGCAGTCGCGTTTCGCGGGCAACGATGTCCATGACGTGAAACTGATAGTTGAGATCGAGGGCGCTGAGCGGTTCATCCAGAAGCAGAAGATCGGGCTGGCGGATCAGCGACTGGGCCAGGCCAATCAGCTGTTTTTGTCCGCCGGAAAGCTGGTCGAGATAACTCATTGCCAGATGGGCGACGCCGAGTTTTTCCAGGATCGCAAAAGCTTCCTCCCCGGCGTTGCTGTCAACGGGAGAGCCGCTGGCGCGTCTCGCGACAATCACCGACTCCAGGGCATGCAGATGCACGCCTGCCGCGAGCGACTGCGGCAAATACACCACTTTTTGCGCCCGCTGCGCGGAGGGCAACGTCATCAAATCTTCGCCGTTCAGTTCAAGCTTGCCCTGGGCAGGATTCAGATCGGCCATCGCGCGCAGCAGCGTCGATTTCCCCGAACCGTTTGGCCCTAATAACGCGGTGATTTTTCCGCGCGGCAGCAGGGGCGTCGTCAGCCCGTCGATGATTTTCTTTTTGCGATAGCCGGTGTGCAGGTTGGTGACGATCAATCCATCCATTACAGCGTCCCCCGGTGGCGAATAATGATGCTCAGGAAGAACGGCACGCCGACCAGTGAGGTGACGATTCCAACCGGAATGATGACGCCGGGAACGATATTTTTGGACAGAACCGAGGCCAGCGAGAGCACCAGCGCGCCGATCAGCATGCTGCCAGGCAGGTAAAAGCGATGGTCTTCGCCAAACATCATGCGTGAAATATGCGGGGCGACCAGACCGATAAACCCGACCGGGCCGACAAACGCCACCGTCAGCGCAGAGATAATGCTGATGCGCAGCAGCGTCGCCAGCCGTAGTTTGCGCACGTTGATGCCAAAACTCACGGCCCTGTCTTCGCCAAGGCGCAGGGCGGTGAGCTTCCACGCGTTTTTCAGCGACAGCGGGACGACGATGATTAACACCACGAGCAGAATCGCGAGTTTATCCCACGACGCGCGGGCCAGGCTGCCCATCGTCCAGAACACCAGCCCCTGCAAGGTATCTTCGCTGGCGACAAACTGCAAAATGGAGATTAGCGCGTTAAAGGTGAAGACCAGGGCGATACCAAACAGCACCACGCCGGAGGTGGCGACGCGCGTCCAGCGGCTGATGCCGTCGAGAACGAAGCAGGCCATTAGCGCAAAGACAAAGGCATTGGCGGAGATAAACCATTGATCGGGAATACCGGGGATTCCCAGCCCAAGAATAATCGCCAGCGCGGCGCCAAAGGAGGCAGCAGAGGAGACGCCCAGCGTAAACGGGCTGGCGAGCGGGTTATTCAGAATGGTTTGCATTTCAGCGCCCGCCAGGCCCAGCGCCATTCCCACGACCACGGCCATCAGGGCGAAGGGCAGGCGTAAATCCCAGACAATCACCCGCGTGCCCGCGTCTGCGGAGGCGGCATCAAACAGCGTGTGCCACAGGGTGGTGATGGAAATTCCGGAAGGCCCGAGGGTAAAATCCAGCAGCAGCGAGAAGATGATCATCAGCAGGATCGCGCCTGCGACGATAAAGCGTTTCATCACGACTTTACGGTACTGTGACGCCACCGCCGATCCGTCAGGTTTCACGCTGGCGACAAGAGGGGAACTCATTGGCTTACCTTATGCAACAAAAGCAGAATCGTAGTTTATCCCGAAACGTTCCTGTCCAGTTGCTGCCTGATATCCAATATCCGGGGATGCTCCCGGCGACAATATTCGGGATGATAATGCTTATCAATTAAAATCATGAGAAGAGCGCAGCTCGTTTAGCTGCGGTTGCTGTTTTGTGCAAAAATCAGCCTTCCAGGTGTCGGCAGGTCATATAGGCTCCCGTCACGCACAGGGCCATCGGCACCAGAAAACTGTGGTCCATCCGGGTGGATTCCATGACCAGCACAACGGCGGTGATCGGCATTTGCAGGGAGGCGGCGAGAAAACCCGCCGCACCTGTTAATGCAAAACTCGCCATATCGGTTCCGGGGAAGGCTTTCCCCAGCAGAATAAACAGTACCGAGCCGAGCAGGCCGCCCACGGCGAGGCCCGGCGTCAGCAAACCGCCCTGAGCACCGGCGCGCAGTACCGCCCAGATCACCACCACTTTAAGAATGAGGATCGCGATGGCGAGCTGGAGTGTCACATCGCCGCTAAGGGCGAGCTGCGTCGGGCCTTTACCGTTGCCGGGCAACTGCGGGAACCAGACGGATAATGCGCCCAGCGCGGTAAACGCGATCAGACTAAAAAGCGGCATTTGCCAGTTGCTACGCACTTTACTGCGTGCGCGCTGGGTAACGCGACGAAACAGAAACGCTGCGCCGCCGAACAGCGGGCCGGATAGCGCTCCCCAAAATACCAGCGAGGTGGCGGCGATTTCGGTGGTGAAGTGGTACTGATGTTCGTCACCCAGGCCCAGAGTAGCGATCCACGCCGCCAGCGCGGACGTTACCAGCGCTGCGACGGCTTTCTCCCAGCTAAAACTGACGAGTAAAACCTCAAGAGTAAAAATGGCTCCGGCCAGCGGAACGTTATAAACCGCCGCCAGCCCGGCACCCGCGCCGCAGGCGATCATCAACTGGATATCGGCGGCGCTCAGGTGCAATCGACGGGCGACGCCACCAGCAAACAGTGCGCCGACTTCGCGGGGAGCGACTTCACGGCCCAACGGCGAGCCCATCGCGACGGTGACAATTTGCAGCAGTGCGTTAATGAGTGTGGTGACGGCGGGCATTGGTTTATCAGGGTTTTTTATTGCTTCACCGATGCTGACACGTTGCTTTGCAAAGCGAGCGAGTAACCACCAGCCGATTCCCGCCACCAGCCCTGCGGAAGTGAGAGCGAGAAAACGACGCTGGGCGCTGGCATCCGTCACGCCCTCTAAAAAGGACTGCGGACTGATCAGGAGCGTTTGGCTGTATCCGTACACCAGATGTTGAATCTCATGCAGTAACATAGCGAGCAGCATACCGCCCAGCCCCGCCAGAATCCCGGTGAGCAGTAAAGCAGTCCAGCGATGCAGCCAAAAGGCGCGAGACGGATCATGAGCCATCATACGGAATGTCTTAATAAAAAGAGGGAGAAACAGTGTCCCACAAAGCGGCAAAACGCGGAATCAATCAGAAGAATTAAAGCGGGAGATTCGTGCCCGCGAAACGGGCACGAAGGGAGATTAGTGTTTTTCACCAATCGGCAGAACGGTGCGGCCAAACTGTTCGTTCAGCACTTCGCCCATTGCCAGGTAGATAGCGCTTGCGCCACACACCAGGCCAATCCAGCCAGCAACGTGAACGATGCTTTCGTTATCCGCCAGGTGGCCAATCGCCAGCAGGGCGAACAGTACGGTCAGGCTCAGGAACACGAACTGCAGGGCGCGGTTGGCGACCAGAGTACCGAAGAACATGAACAGGGTGAAGACGCCCCACAGGCCCAGATAAACGCCGAGGAAATGTCCGTTTGCTGGAGCAAAGCCCATATTTGGCATTACCAGAATGGCGACCAGAGTCAGCCAGAAAGAGCCGTAAGAGGTGAATGCGGTTAAACCGAAGGTGTTGCCTTTTTTATATTCCAGCAGGCCCGCGAAGATTTGCGCGATACCGCCGTAAAAAATGCCCATCGCCAGGATAACATTGTCCATCGGGAATAAGCCGATGTTATGCAGGTTCAGCAGAATGGTGGTCATGCCAAAACCCATCAGGCCCAGCGGAGCCGGATTAGCCAACTTAGTGTTGCCCATAAGTCCTCAAAAAATCATCATTAGTATGGTGAAATAGATAAATCCACGCCTACTCTCCCAGGCGTGGCGCGGCATAATAATCAGCGCGACCCTCGCCGTCTATGATCTGAGCAGGGTGAAATTAAAAAATTTTTTATCCTTCCCCCTTGATGGATGCCGTTACGACCCCATCTTGTAGTCAACCGCAGTGAGTGAAGCTGAAAAAAATCAAATTGGGGCAGTTGAAACCGCACGTTTCGCCCTTATTACAGATTCACAACCACATGATGAACAAATTTTTAGTGGAGACGTTTAGATGGGTAAAATTATTGGTATCGACCTGGGTACTACCAACTCTTGTGTAGCGATTATGGACGGCACTACTGCACGTGTGCTGGAGAACGCCGAGGGCGATCGCACCACGCCTTCTATCATTGCTTATACCCAGGATGGTGAAACTCTGGTTGGCCAGCCGGCTAAACGTCAGGCCGTGACTAACCCGCAAAACACTCTGTTTGCGATTAAACGCCTGATTGGCCGTCGCTTCCAGGACGAAGAAGTGCAGCGTGATGAAGCCATCATGCCGTACAAAATCATCGGTGCTGACAACGGTGATGCATGGATCGACGTGAAGGGCCAGAAAATGGCACCTCCGCAGATCTCTGCTGAAGTGCTGAAAAAAATGAAGAAAACGGCTGAAGATTACCTGGGCGAACCGGTAACTGAAGCGGTTATCACTGTACCTGCATACTTCAACGATGCTCAGCGTCAGGCTACCAAAGATGCCGGTCGTATCGCGGGTCTGGAAGTCAAACGTATCATCAACGAACCTACCGCAGCCGCACTGGCTTACGGTCTGGATAAAGAAGTTGGCAACCGTACTATCGCGGTTTACGACCTGGGTGGTGGTACTTTCGATATCTCTATTATCGAAATCGACGAAGTTGACGGCGAAAAAACCTTCGAAGTTCTGGCAACCAACGGTGATACCCACTTGGGTGGCGAAGACTTCGACAGCCGTATGATCAACTACCTCGTTGATGAATTTAAGAAAGATCAGGGCATTGACCTGCGTAACGATCCGCTGGCCATGCAGCGCCTGAAAGAAGCCGCAGAAAAAGCCAAAATTGAGCTGTCCTCTGCGCAGCAGACCGACGTGAACCTGCCGTACATCACTGCAGATGCGTCTGGTCCAAAACACATGAACATCAAAGTGACTCGTGCAAAACTGGAAAGCCTGGTCGAAGACCTGGTGAACCGTTCTATCGAGCCGCTGAAAGTTGCTCTGCAGGACGCTGGCCTGTCTGTCTCTGACATCCAGGACGTTATCCTGGTCGGTGGTCAGACGCGTATGCCAATGGTTCAGAAGAAAGTGGCTGAATTCTTTGGTAAAGAGCCGCGTAAAGACGTTAACCCGGACGAAGCTGTGGCAATCGGTGCAGCGGTTCAGGGTGGTGTATTGACCGGTGAAGTGAAAGACGTACTGCTGCTGGACGTTACCCCGCTGTCGCTGGGTATCGAAACCATGGGCGGCGTGATGACTGCGCTGATCACCAAAAACACCACAATCCCGACCAAGCACAGCCAGGTGTTCTCTACCGCTGAAGACAACCAGTCTGCGGTAACCATCCATGTGCTGCAGGGTGAGCGTAAACGTGCTGCGGATAACAAAGATCTGGGCCAGTTTAACCTCGACGGTATCAGCCCGGCACCGCGCGGTATGCCACAGATCGAAGTCACCTTCGACATCGATGCTGACGGCATCCTGCACGTTTCCGCGAAGGACAAAAACAGCGGTAAAGAGCAGAAGATCACGATCAAGGCTTCTTCTGGTCTGAACGAAGAAGAAATTCAAAAAATGGTTCGTGAAGCGGAAGCAAACGCTGAATCTGACCGTAAATTTGAAGAACTGGTTCAGACCCGTAACCAGGGTGACCATCTGCTGCACAGCACTCGCAAGCAGGTTGAAGAAGCAGGCGAACAACTGCCAGCTGACGACAAAACCGCTATCGAGACTGCACTGAGCGCGCTGGAAACTTCCCTGAAAGGCGAAGACAAAGCGGACATCGAAGCGAAGATGCAGGAACTGGCGCAGGCGTCCCAGAAGCTGATGGAAATCGCTCAGCAACAGCACGCACAGCAGCAGGCTGGCGCTGAAGCGGGTGCTTCCGCGAACAACGCGAAAGATGACGACGTTGTCGACGCTGAGTTCGAAGAAGTCAAAGACAAAAAATAATCGCCCTGATGCAGGGTAATTAATCAGCACGGGCGAAGAGGTTTCCTCTCCGCCCGTGCTCGCATGTTAAGGGGCTGAAAAAACCAATGGCAAAGCAAGACTATTACGAGATTTTAGGCGTTCCGAAAACAGCGGAAGAGCGTGAAATCAAAAAGGCGTACAAGCGCCTGGCCATGAAATTTCACCCGGACCGTAACCAGGGTGACAAAGAGGCCGAAGCCAAATTTAAAGAGATCAAAGAAGCGTATGAGATCCTGACCGACGCTCAGAAACGTGCAGCCTACGATCAGTACGGTCATGCGGCGTTTGAACAGGGCGGCATGGGCGGCGGCGGATACGGCGGTGGCTTTGGTGGCGGTGGCGCTGATTTCGGCGACATCTTTGGCGATGTTTTCGGTGATATCTTCGGCGGTGGCCGTGGTCGTCAGCGCGCGGCACGCGGCGCGGACCTGCGCTACAACATGGATCTGACGCTGGAAGAAGCCGTACGCGGCGTGACCAAAGAGATCCGTATTCCGACGCTGGAAGAGTGTGATATCTGCCACGGCAGCGGCGCGAAAGCGGGCACTAAACCGCAAACCTGTCCGACCTGTCACGGTTCCGGCCAGGTGCAGATTCGTCAGGGCTTCTTCGCGGTTCAACAGGCTTGTCCGCACTGTCATGGTCGCGGTACGCTGATTAAAGATCCGTGCAACAAATGTCACGGTCATGGCCGCATTGAGAAGACCAAAACCCTGTCCGTTAAAATTCCGGCAGGTGTGGATACCGGCGATCGCATTCGTCTCTCAGGCGAAGGTGAAGCAGGCGAGCATGGCGCACCGGCAGGCGATTTGTATGTTCAGGTCCAGGTTAAGCAGCACGCGATTTTCGAGCGTGAAGGCAATAATCTGTACTGTGAAGTGCCGATCAACTTTGCGATGGCAGCGCTGGGCGGTGAAATCGAAGTGCCTACGCTGGATGGCCGTGTGAACCTGAAAGTTCCGGGTGAAACACAAACCGGCAAGTTGTTCCGCATGCGTGGAAGAGGCGTGAAGTCCGTTCGTGGCGGAGCGCAGGGCGACCTGCTGTGTCGCGTGGTTGTTGAAACACCGGTCAGCCTGAATGACAAACAGAAACAGCTGTTGAAAGAATTGCAGGAAAGCTTCGGCGGCCCAACGGGTGAGAAAAACAGCCCGCGCTCTAAAAGCTTCTTCGATGGCGTGAAAAAATTCTTCGATGATTTGACCCGCTAAGACCTTAGCGAGTGTGAATTTTTCAAAGCCCGGAAGCCATTCCGGGCTTTTTCTTTTTGCGCGGTATAACTCGGTAAAGCCGAGCTTATGCTCAATATTAATCTGATTTTTTCGATCTGTTTACCTTGGTATTATGGTTTTATCGAGGTATGGTCTTAAAGAGAGAACTAAAGTGAAACTTTTACAACGATTCTTCAGCAATGAGGCATCCGGTGGCGTCATTTTGATTATCGCCGCTGTCGCTGCGATGGTGCTGGCAAACCTGGGGGCGACCCAGGGCGCGTATCATGCGTTTCTGGACACACCCGTTGAGCTACGCGTGGGTGCGCTGGAAATTAACAAGAACATGCTGCTGTGGATTAACGATGCGCTGATGGCCGTGTTTTTCCTGCTGGTTGGTCTGGAGGTGAAGCGCGAGCTGGTGCTGGGCTCTCTTAACAGCCGTCAACGGGCTGCTTTCCCGGTTATCGCTGCGCTTGGCGGTATGGTGGTACCGGCGCTGCTCTATCTGGCGTTTAACTACCACGACCCGGTTGCCCGTCACGGCTGGGCCATCCCAGCGGCCACGGATATCGCCTTCGCGCTCGGCGTGTTGGCGCTGCTCGGCAGCCGTGTGCCGGTGGCGCTCAAGATTTTCCTGATGGCGCTGGCGATTATCGATGACCTGGGCGCGATCGTGATTATTGCCCTGTTCTATACCAGCGAGCTGTCGATTCTGTCGCTGAGTGTGGCGGCGGGCGCCATTGCGGTGCTGGCGTTGCTCAATATCTTTAACGTGCGCCGAATTGGCCTTTACGTGTTGGTGGGCGTTGTGCTGTGGACGGCGGTGCTGAAATCGGGTGTTCATGCGACGCTGGCGGGCGTCATTATCGGCTTCTTCGTCCCGCTGAAAGAGCAGGACGGTAACTCTCCGGCTAAAACGCTGGAGCATGTGCTGCATCCGTGGGTCGCGTTTATGATCTTGCCGCTGTTCGCTTTTGCCAACGCGGGCGTGTCGCTGCAAGGCGTGACCCTGAGTGGCCTGACGTCCATGTTGCCGATGGGCATTATCGCCGGGCTGTTTATTGGCAAGCCGCTGGGCATCAGCTTGTTCTGCTGGCTGGCTCTGAAGCTGAAGCTGGCATCGCTGCCGAATGGAACCACTTTCCGGCAGATTATGGCGGTCGGCGTACTGTGCGGAATCGGTTTTACGATGTCGATTTTCATCTCGACACTGGCGTTTGATTCGCTCGATCCGCAGCTCATTGTGTGGGCTAAGCTTGGGATCTTAACCGGTTCGTTGCTCGCGGCATTTAGCGGCTACACCTTACTGAAGGTGAAGCTGTCAGGACAGGTGCAGCCGGCGTAACAGACTAAGGGGGAGGGCAGAGGCCCTCTCCTGACAACACTCTCAGGGAGCGATTACGTAATGTCTCACATCAATTACAACCATCTGTACTATTTCTGGCATGTCTACAAAGAAGGCTCGGTCGTGGGCGCGGCGGAAGCTCTGTATTTGACGCCCCAGACGATTACCGGCCAGATAAAAGCGCTCGAAGAACGCCTGCAAGGAAAACTGTTTAAACGCAAAGGCCGTGGGATTGAGCCGAGCGAGTTGGGTGAGCTGGTTTTTCGTTACGCGGACAAGATGTTCACCCTGAGCCAGGAAATGCTCGATATTGTGAATTATCGCAAAGAGTCTAACCTGCTGTTTGATGTCGGTGTTGCGGATGCGCTATCTAAACGTCTGGTGAGCGGCGTGCTGGATGCGGCAGTGGTGGCCGATGAACAAATCCATCTGCGCTGCTTTGAATCCACTCATGAGATGCTGCTGGAGCAACTGAGCCAGCACAAGCTGGATATCATCATCTCGGACTGCCCGATTGACTCCACCCAGCAGGAAGGGCTGTTTTCAGTGAAGATTGGCGAATGTGGTGTGAGTTTTTGGTGCATCAACCCGCCGCCAGAAAAACCGTTTCCTGCCTGCCTTGAGGAGCGACGTTTGCTCATACCAGGGCGACGTTCGATGTTAGGCCGCAAATTGCTGAACTGGTTTAACTCACAGGGATTGAAGGTTGAGATTCTGGGGGAGTTTGATGATGCGGCGCTGATGAAAGCCTTTGGCGAAGCACATAACGCGATTTTCGTTGCCCCGACGCTGTATGCGCACGATCTTTATACCGACAACAGGGTCACGGAGATTGGCCGGGTGGATAACGTGATGGAAGAGTACCACGCGATTTTTGCCGAGAGAATGATTCAGCATCCGGCGGTACAGAGGATTTGTAACGGCGACTACTCGACGCTGTTTACGCCGCCAGCGCCAAAATGAGCCAATAAAAAAACCCGCATTAAGCGGGTTCTTTACAACAAGCAACAACAAGTGGCGATTAAGCCAGTTTGTTGATCTGCGCGGTCAGGTTTGCTTTATGACGCGCTGCTTTGTTTTTGTGGATCAGACCTTTAGCAGCCTGACGATCCACAATTGGTTGCATTTCGTTAAATGCGTTCTGCGCTGCAGCTTTGTCGCCAGCTTCGATTGCTGCGTATACTTTCTTGATGAAAGTACGCATCATAGAGCGACGGCTTGCATTGTGCTTACGAGCCTTTTCAGACTGAACGGCACGTTTCTTAGCTGATTTGATATTAGCCAAGTCCAACTCCCAAATATGATCTATGTGGACAATTCAAAGGCCGAGGAATATGCCCTCTATACCTTCTTTTGTCAATGGATTTGTGCAAATAAGCGCCGTTGAATGGCGACGCTACGTTACGTAGTGATGGCGCAGGATTCTACCAGCTTGTCTCACCTGAATACAGTCTTTCGGTGTAAAAAACGCAGTTTGCTGGCAGTTTTTTTGCCTCCTAATGGTAAGCATCATGAAATCATTACTGCTTTATGATTTGAGGCAACAATCGCCGGTTAACCTTAATCGCTGTACAAGGTATACTCGGGCGTTTTTCACTGTTTTGAGCCTGTCATGAAGCTGATACGCGGCATACATAATCTCAGTCACGCGCCGCACGGGTGCGTACTGACCATTGGTAATTTCGACGGCGTGCATCGTGGGCATCAGGCGCTGTTGCAGGGATTGCGTAAAGAGGGCCAGGCCCGTGGGCTGCCGGTCGTGGTGATGATTTTCGAACCGCAACCGCTGGAACTGTTTGCAGGTGATAAAGCGCCCGCGCGCTTAACTCGCCTGCGCGAGAAATTGCGCTATCTGGCGGAATGCGGCGTGGACTACGTCCTGTGCGTGCGCTTCGACCGGCGTTTTGCGGCACTGACGGCGCAAAATTTTGTCGGTGAGTTGCTGGTCAAACGCCTGGGCGTGCAATTTCTCGCCGTGGGCGATGATTTCCGCTTCGGCGCTGGTCGTCAGGGCGATTTCTTGTTATTACAGAAGGCTGGTCTGGAGTATGGCTTTGATGTCACCAGCACCATGACCTTCTGCGAAGGCGGCGTGCGCGTGAGCAGCACGGCGGTGCGACAGGCACTGGCTGACGATCAGCTGGATGTGGCGGAGAACCTGTTAGGGCATCCGTTCTCTATCTCAGGTCGTGTCGTGCATGGCGATGAGTTAGGTCGCACAATAGGTTTCCCGACGGCGAACGTCCCGCTGCGCCGTCAGGTGTCCCCGGTAAAAGGGGTGTATGCGGTAGAAGTCACCGGACTGGGTGATAAACCGTTGCCCGGTGTTGCCAATATTGGCACCCGTCCCACGGTGGCAGGCGTACGTCAGCAGCTCGAAGTGCATCTGCTGGATGTTGTAATGGACCTCTATGGCCGCCATATAGAAGTTATCCTGCGTAAAAAAATACGCAATGAGCAGCGATTTGCATCGCTCGATGAGCTGAAAGCACAAATCGCGCGTGATGAGTTAACGGCCCGCGAATTTTTTGGGCTATCGAACCCGGCTTAATGCCTGAACGAGTTTTAAATACGGAACCGAGAATCTGATGAGTGACTATAAATCAACCCTGAATTTGCCGGAAACAGGGTTCCCGATGCGCGGCGATCTCGCCAAGCGTGAACCGGGAATGCTGGCGCGTTGGACTGATGATGACCTGTACGGCATCATCCGTGCAGCCAAGAAAGGTAAAAAAACCTTCATTCTGCACGATGGCCCTCCATATGCGAATGGCAGCATTCATATTGGTCACTCTGTAAACAAGATTCTGAAAGACATTATCGTGAAGTCCAAAGGACTTACCGGTTTTGACTCGCCTTACGTTCCGGGCTGGGATTGCCACGGTCTGCCGATCGAGCTGAAAGTGGAGCAGGAATACGGTAAGCCGGGTGAGAAATTCACCGCCGCCGAGTTCCGCGCAAAATGCCGCGAATACGCCGCTGCGCAGGTTGACGGTCAGCGTAAAGATTTTATCCGCCTCGGCGTGCTGGGCGACTGGTCTCGTCCATACCTGACGATGGACTTCAAAACTGAAGCCAACATCATCCGCGCGCTGGGCAAAATCATCGGCAACGGCCATCTGCATAAAGGCGCGAAGCCGGTGCACTGGTGCGTTGACTGCCGCTCTGCACTGGCAGAAGCGGAAGTGGAATATTACGACAAAACCTCTCCATCCATCGACGTGGCTTTCCACGCGGTTGATCAGGATGCGGTGAAAGCCAAATTCGGCGTGACCTCCGTCAACGGCCCAATTTCACTGGTTATCTGGACCACCACGCCGTGGACTCTGCCCGCGAACCGCGCGATCTCTCTGTCTGCTGATTTCGACTATGCGCTGGTGCAGGTTGAAGGTCAGGCGGTGATCCTGGCGAAAGACTTGGTTGAGAGCGTCCTGAAACGTGCTCATATCAGCGAATATACCGTGCTGGGTACCGTGAACGGCGCTGAGCTAGAACTGCTGCGCTTCAAACATCCGTTCCTTGATTTCGACGTCCCGGCAATCCTGGGCGATCACGTCACTCTGGAAGCGGGTACCGGTGCGGTACATACCGCCGGTGGCCACGGCCCGGACGACTACAACATCAGCCTGAAATACGGTCTGGAAATCGCTAACCCGGTCGGTCCGGACGGTTCTTACCTGCCTGGCACTTACCCGGCGCTGGACGGTATCAACGTCTTCAAAGCTAACGACATTATCGTCGACATGCTGCGCACCAGCGGCGCGCTGCTGCACGTTGAGAAGATGCAGCACAGCTATCCGTGCTGCTGGCGTCACAAGTCGCCAATCATCTTCCGTGCGACCCCACAGTGGTTCATTAGCATGGATCAGAAGGGCCTGCGCGAGCAGTCTCTGAAAGAGATCAAAGGCGTGCAGTGGATCCCAGATTGGGGCCAGGCGCGTATCGAATCTATGGTCGCTAACCGCCCTGACTGGTGTATCTCCCGTCAGCGTACCTGGGGCGTGCCGATGTCCCTGTTCGTTCATAAAGAGACGCAGGAACTGCATCCTCGCTCGCTGGAGCTGATGGAAGAAGTTGCTAAACGCGTTGAAGTGGATGGCATCCAGGCGTGGTGGGATCTGGACTCTAAAGAGATTCTGGGCGACGACGCAGCTAACTACGAGAAAGTGCCAGATACCCTCGACGTGTGGTTCGACTCCGGATCTACCCACTCATCTGTTGTGGATGTGCGCCCTGAGTTCTATGGTCACGCGGCCGATATGTATCTGGAAGGCTCTGACCAACACCGCGGCTGGTTTATGTCATCTCTGATGATCTCCACTGCGATGAAAGGCAAAGCACCGTACCGTCAGGTTCTGACCCACGGCTTTACCGTAGATGGTCAGGGACGCAAGATGTCCAAATCCATCGGTAACACCGTTTCTCCGCAGGACGTGATGAACAAACTGGGCGCGGACATTCTGCGTCTGTGGGTGGCCTCAACGGACTATACCGGCGAAATGGCGGTTTCCGATGAGATCCTCAAACGTGCTGCCGACAGCTATCGTCGTATCCGTAACACCGCGCGCTTCCTGCTCGCTAACCTGAACGGTTTCGATCCGGTTAAAGACATGGTGAAACCGGAAGAGATGGTGGTGCTGGATCGCTGGGCCGTAGGCTGTGCGCAAGCGGCGCAGGAAGATATCCTGAAAGCCTACGAGTCTTACGACTTCCACGAAGTGGTGCAGCGTCTGATGCGTTTCTGCTCCATCGAAATGGGCTCGTTCTACCTCGACATCATCAAAGACCGCCAGTACACCGCGAAAGCGGACAGCGTGGCGCGTCGTAGCTGCCAGACTGCGCTGTTCCACATCGCAGAAGCGCTGGTTCGCTGGATGGCACCGATCATGTCCTTCACCGCCGACGAAATCTGGGCTTACCTGCCAGGCGAGCGCGAGAAATACGTCTTCACCGGCGAGTGGTACGAAGGTCTGTTTGGTCTGGCCGACACCGAAGCGATGAACGATGGCTTCTGGGACGAGCTGCTCAAAGTGCGCGGCGAAGTGAACAAGGTGATCGAACAGGCGCGTGCTGACAAGAAAGTCGGCGGTTCTCTGGAAGCGGCAGTGACCCTGTACGCTGAGCCAGAGCTGGCGGCGAAACTGACGGCTCTCGGTGACGAATTACGATTTGTCCTGTTGACCTCCGGTGCAGCTGTTGCCGATTATGCACAGGCGAGCGCCGACGCCCAGCAGAGCGAACTGCTCAAAGGGCTGAAAGTGGCGCTGGTGAAAGCCGAAGGTGAGAAATGCCCGCGCTGCTGGCATTACACCACTGACGTCGGCCAGGTGGCGGAACACGCAGATATCTGTGGACGCTGTGTCAGCAATATCGCCGGTGATGGCGAAAAACGTAAGTTTGCCTGATGAGTCAATCAATCTGTAAAAGTGGACTGCGCTGGCTGTGGCTGGTCGTCGTCGTACTGATTATTGATCTGGGCAGCAAGTTCCTGATCCTCCAGAATTTTGCTCTGGGGGATACGGTCCCGCTGTTCCCGTCACTTAATCTGCATTACGCGCGCAACTATGGCGCAGCGTTTAGCTTCCTCGCCGACAGCGGCGGCTGGCAACGCTGGTTCTTCGCAGGCATCGCACTCGGTATCTGCGTAATTCTGGCGGTCATGATGTATCGCTCGAAAGCGACGCAGAAGCTGAACAATATCGCCTACGCGCTGATCATTGGCGGTGCGCTGGGCAATCTGTTCGACCGTCTGTGGCACGGCTTTGTCGTCGATATGATCGACTTCTATGTCGGTGACTGGCACTTCGCCACCTTCAACCTGGCCGATAGTGCGATTTGCATCGGTGCGGCGCTGATTGTGCTGGAAGGCTTTTTACCGAACGCAGCCGCGAAGAAACAGGCGTAAGGTCAATGCCGGGTGGCGCTTCGCTTATCCGGCCTACAGAATTTGTCGCCTCCCGTAGGCCCGGTAAGCGAAGTGCCACCGGGCAAACCGATGAGGCAAAACAAGCGAGCAACTGGCATGTCAAAATCCATACAGAGCAATAGCGCGGTGTTAGTCCATTTCACGCTGAAACTGGACGATGGTTCCACTGCGGAATCGACCCGCAATAATGGCAAACCTGCGCTGTTTCGCCTGGGCGATACCTCTCTTTCGGAAGGCCTGGAGCAGCAGCTGCTAGGCTTGAAAGAGGGCGAGAAAAAAGCCTTCTCTCTGGAGCCTGATGCGGCGTTTGGCGTGCCGACCCCGGATCTTATCCAGTATTTCTCGCGTCGTGAATTTATGGACGCAGGCGAGCCAGAAATCGGCGCGATTATGCTCTTTACCGCAATGGATGGCAGCGAAATGCCTGGCGTGATTCGTGAAATTAATGGCGACTCCATCACCGTTGATTTCAACCATCCTCTTGCCGGGCGTACCGTCCATTTTGATGTTGAAGTGCTGGAGATTGATCCGGCGCTGGAGGAAGTGAATGCAGATCCTGTTGGCTAACCCGCGCGGTTTTTGTGCCGGAGTAGACCGCGCTATCAGCATTGTTGAAAACGCGCTGGAAATTTACGGCGCGCCGATTTATGTCCGTCATGAAGTGGTGCACAACCGCTATGTGGTGGACAGCCTGCGCGAGCGCGGCGCAATCTTTATCGAGCAGATCAGCGAAGTGCCAGACGGTGCGATCCTGATCTTCTCGGCGCACGGCGTCTCTCAGGCGGTGCGTAACGAAGCGAAAAGCCGTGACCTGACCGTGTTCGATGCCACCTGCCCATTAGTGACCAAAGTCCATATGGAAGTGGCTCGCGCCAGCCGTCGCGGTGAAGAGTCGATTCTAATTGGCCACGCCGGTCACCCGGAAGTCGAAGGCACGATGGGGCAGTACAGCAACCCGGAAGGGGGGATGTATCTGGTTGAATCGCCAGACGATGTGCTGACGCTGAACGTGAAAAACGAAGCGCGCCTGTCGTTTATGACTCAGACCACGCTCTCGGTGGATGATACGTCAGATGTGATCGATGCTCTGCGCAGCCGATTCCCGAAAATCGTCGGGCCGCGTAAAGATGACATCTGCTACGCCACCACCAACCGCCAGGAAGCGGTTCGCGCGCTGGCGGAGCAGGCTGATGTAGTGTTGGTGGTCGGTTCCAAAAACTCTTCCAACTCTAACCGTCTGGCCGAACTGGCGCAGCGCATGGGGAAAGCGGCGTTTCTGATTGACGATTCCACCGATATCCAGGAAGCCTGGGTGAAAGATGCGACCTGTGTCGGCGTGACTGCAGGGGCTTCAGCGCCGGATATTCTGGTGCAAAACGTGATAAAGCGTTTGCAGGAACTCGGCGGTGGCGAGGCCGTGCCGCTGGAAGGCCGCGAAGAGAATATCGTCTTCGAAGTGCCGAAAGAGCTGCGCATCGACGCCAAAGAAGTCGAATAATCCCCTCTGTTTTGAAAATGCCGGTCCCGCAAGCGACCGGCATTTTTTTGTCTGATTACCTGTGATTAACCCGACAGTTCCTCCCTCCTGACATTAGGTTAATCGTTTAATCTGATAGGCTGGTGATGCAGTTCTCCTTGGGCCGGAGACCAACTATGATTCCTGATCTTATCCTGCCACCGCATGTGGCATGGGCCAGCGTCGCGTTCGCCAATGGTTCTGTTATTCATAAAGCCACGCGCGTGGGCGATCTTAATGGCGTGTTCAGCGACGTGCTCGCTTATCAGAAACGCGATCCGCTTGACGTCGTTTATCACGTTGAAATGCTCGACTCCCCGGCAGACGCAGGGGCGCTGTATGTCGGCGTTACCCACCTCAATGCCGGGAAAATCGGCGACGAATTTTTTATGACGCGCGGGCATTTTCATAAGCAGAGAGAGCAGGGTGAAGTCTACTTTGGTCTCTGTGGCGAAGGTTTGCTGTTGCTCCAGTCGGAGCAGGGGAATGCACGGCTGGAGCGCGTCGCGCCAGGCTCAGTGCATATTATTCCTCCCTTCACCGCGCACCGTTTGATCAACACCGGACCTGCAACCCTCTCTTCTCTCGCCGTCTGGCCGAGTGTCGCGGGGCATGATTACGCCGCGCTGGCAGAGGGGTTTGCGCTTCGCGTGTTCTCCTCTGCTCACCACTCTGAAGGCTGGGAGGCGCGCCATGAATAAGTTTGGGCTGGACATGACTATCACTCATCAGCCGCTTGGGTTTAGCTACGGTGATGATGTCACCGGGCCGATGCCGGAGATCCGCACCCTGGATCAGATCCGCCTGTCGCTGCGCAATCCTGACTGCGCCGGGCCCGAGCAGGTCTATGCCATCGCGATGGACGTGGCGCGGATGGCGGATCGTCAGGAGCTGGAAAAACGGATGCTGCTGTTCGGCGTGGTGACCTATGCTGCCGGGACGCTGGGCGATGAGCCAGTGCGTAGTCAGGGACATGTGCACCGCAAAAGCCAGCACAGCGGCTGGTCACCGCCGGAGCTGTACGAGATCTGGCAAGGGAAAGCGATTATCTACATGCAGGAAAGGGTCGAGGACGATCCGGGGCGCTGTTTCGCGGTGCTCGCCGGACCAGGTGATAAAGTGCTGGTCCCGCCGGGATGGGGACACGCGACGATCTCCGCCTCGCCCGATGAACCACTGACCTTTGGCGCGTGGTGCGACCGGGAATACGGGTTTGAATATGAAGCCGTCCGTGCGCGCAAAGGGCTGGCATGGTATCCGCTGGTGCAGGGAAATCATATTATCTGGCAGCACAATCATCACTATCAGCCGGGGCGATTACACACTATTACGCCGCGTCGATATAGCGAATTTGGGATTACCGACGAGCCAATCTATCAGCAGTTTATTGATGATCCGGCGCGTTTTCAGTTTATCTCCCGCCCGGACCGAGCGGCTGAGTTGTGGCAGAATTTCCATCCATAAACAGTGTAAACGTAGGCCCGGTAAGCAAAGCGCCACCGGGCATTAAACCGCACGAGCTTTACCTTTTTGCCGGGTGGCGGCTGCGCCTTACCCGGCCTACGGTTCGAGCTGTTATAGGTCGGGTAAGCGCAGCGCCACCCGACATTTTTTAACCCGATGCAACATCCTTAGGCAAACAATCCGCTCGCCACGCCCGCCGCCGCCAGAATCAGCAGTAACACCATCGCTTTCACCGGCGACACGCCGCGTTTCGCCATCAGATACCAGGTCCCCAGCACCACAATCAGCGGCAACAGCTGCGGGAAAATCCCGTCGAGCATCTGCTGTACATGAATGTTCACGCCGTCTTTGGTGATGAACTCCAGCCCGGTGCCGAGCTTCACATAGCTCGCCGCCACGCCGCCCATGACGAACACACCCAGCAGCGACAGGGCTTCACGCAGGCGAGTCGATTTGCTGCTGACCAGCATCTCCACCGATCCCGATCCCATCTGATACCCTTTGAGAAACAGATACCAGGAGCCAGGAAGGATGATCGCCAGCCACGCGACGGTATAAAACAGCGGGCCGAGAATATTGCCGCCCGCCGCCAGCGCCATCCCGATACTCAGCAAGATCGGGATCAGCATGCCGGGGATCATCGAATCCCCGATCCCGGCGATCGGCCCCATCAGCCCGACTTTGAGTGTGTTAATAGTCTCGCCGTCGATCGGTTCGCCGTTGGCTTTTTTCTCCTCCAGCCCCAGCGCCATGCCGTTGACGATCGCCCCAATCTGCGGCTCGGTGTTGTAGAACGACGCATGGCGCTTAAGCATCTCCTTGCGCTGAGTGGCATCCGGATAGAGTTTTTTCGCCACCGGGAGCATGCTCAGACAGAAGCCGAACGATTCCAGACGCTCAAAGCTCATCGACGACAGGTTGTGCATCATCCACGCACGCCAGCAGCGGCGCAGATCTTTGCGGGTTAATTTACGCTCTTCCATCAGAATTCATCCTCATCGTCGTCAACCCTGCGTGCCGCCACCGACTGCGGGGCTTCCGGTTTGTAGTTGTAGTGGATCAACGCCAGCAGGCTGCCGACGATCACCAGCGCCACCATGTTCAGCTTCAGGAAAACGATGCAGATAAAGCCGACGAGGAAGTAGATCAGCATGGTGTAATTTTTGATGATCTGTTTCAGCAGAATGGCGATCCCCACCGCAGGCAAAATCCCGCCCAGCACGTTCATGGTGGAAAGCACGATTTTTGGCAGGCTGTCCATAAAGCCGCTGATGTACTGCGCGCCGAAATAGACCGCGATAAAGGTCGGCACAAAGCGCAGGACAAAGTTCATCGCCTGCGGGCCGATAGCGCTGTTGAAGTAGATTCCGCGCTCATCGCCTTTCTCCAGCGCCACATCGGCGCGGTGGTTCCAGTACGAGTTCAGCACCATCATCGCGTTGAACAAAATCGTCCCGGCGATGCCGATGGTCGCCGCCAGCGCGACGGCCACTTCCGGCCCTTTTCCGGAGAGAATCCCCAGCGCAATGGCGGGGTAGGCGACAAAGTTCAGATCGGCGGGCATCGAACCGCCCGGCGTGACCATCGCGATGTAGACCGCCTGCACCGCCACGCCGATCATGATCCCGGTTTTGACATCGCCCAGAATCAGACCGACCAGCATGCCGGAGACCAGCGGACGGGAAATCAGATACCAGCCTCCGGTTAGGCCCAACAGCCACGGGCTGCTGAGGGCGCCGAGATAGCACAGCAGGCCAATGAGTGAAGCTTCGATAATCATTCTGCGCTCCTTATTTCAGCTTTTGCCGTGCGTCCTGCCAGGTGTAAAAGCTGGCATCCGGCACGAGGCGAAACTCAACGGTATGCCCCTGAGCAGTCAGCCACTCAAACGCGGCGGCTTCGTCAGTAGTGACGGACTGATTTGGGCCGATGGTGGTGGTGTTAGCGCGTGCGCTCATGGGCCCGACGTTAATTTTGCCATTGCTGTTTTTTAAGCTGATGCCTGCCTGCTCAAGCCGTTGCAGGGTGACGGGCGATTTGCCAATCACGAAATAGCGCTTATCGCTGGCGATCACTTTGGGCAGTTTTTCGATGGCCGTTGCAGTGTCGAACAGCCACACTTTGGTGTCGGATACGGCACCTTTCATGACTGAAGAGAGCAGCGGATCGGCCGCGACGGCGTCGTCAATGGCGACGATACCGTCACAGGGCAGCTCTTTGGCCCAGCGTGTGATGAGCTGCCCGTGGATCACCCGGTCATCAATGCGAACAAACGAAATACTCATGGCATTCTCCTTAAAAGTCATCTGATTGCGCTGACACGACAGGTTTTGCCTGAATCAACGTAGGATGGGTCAGTTCAATCAGTCGGGCCGCCGCGATATTGACGTCGGGCAGGTGCGCCACGTCGTCGGTTTGCAACAGCATCGGGAAATTCACCCCAGCAACCACCGCGATGGGCGGCTGAGTATGTGGATTAAATGCCGCTTCGCAGGCCACGTTCCACGGCGTACCGCTCTGCATATCGCACAGCACCAGAACGCCGTCTGCCTGTGCGCTGGCCGACTCCAGCACCGCAGCAAAATCGCGACGAAAACCTTCGATACCGGCCTGTTCGGTCAGGCATACCGCCTGAACCTGAGGAAGCTCGCCATAGACCATCCGCCCACTTTGCAGCAGCGCGCTGGCCAGCGGACCGTGGGTGGCGACGATAAATCGAATCATGTTTACCCCCTTACCCAGGCTTTAATGGTGGCCAGCGGCTTGCCGGGATTGGCTTCGGAAGGTGAAATGCGGTATTCGCCCACATCCGCCGGGATGATAAAGGTCTCGGCGTAACGCACGGTGAAGGGAGCAAAAGCACCGCTCGGGCTGTCGACGACAGCTTCTGTGCCTTCCACCAGATTGAGCACGTTGACGCCGCCGTGGGTGTGATGAATGACCGGGGCGCTAAACCAGTGACGGCGCGTTTCGATAAATTCGCGTTCGTGCAGCCCGGTGCGCTCTTCCCGCCAGCCTTCTCCTTCTGCTACTGGCTCAATCTGATTCACCAGATACTGATGCACCCACTGGGTATCGCGCTGCCAGTCGATCACTTTTTCACCGTGTTCCAGATGCACTGGTCGCGGCAGACCGTCCATGCCCAGGCGGCCCCAGTCCCACAGTTTGAAGGTGAAGATATACGGCGTGGCGCTGATCTCCAGAACCATCGTCCCGGCACCGGAACAGTGAACAGTTCCCGCGGGGATCAGGAAATGATCGTGTTTCTTCGCCGGGATCTGATTCACAAAGCGCGCATCATCAAACGGCTGCTCACCGCGACCGGCGCTTCTAAGGTTGTCGAGCATTGCCTGCGGCTCAGTGCCGGTTTTGGTCCCGAGATAGACCATCGCGCCCGGCTCTGCTTCCAGAATGTAATAACTCTCATCTTGGGTGTAGTGCATGCCAAACTGCTGCTGGATGTACTCGGTCAGCGGATGTACCTGGAAACTGAGGTTCTGCCCGCCGATGGTATCGAGAAAATCGAAGCGAATCGGGAACTCGGCGCCAAAGCGGGCGTGGACTTTTTCACCCAACAGCGCGCGAGGCTCAAGCAGAACAAGATCCTGAGAGGGGATCTCGATCCGCACCGCACCAAAACGCAGTAACAGGCTGTTCTCCTCGGGCACACAGTCAAAACACCATGCGTAATTGGGTGCGGAGGGATCGAGATCGAATTTTTGCTTCATCCACTGACCGCCCCAGACGCCGGGGTCGAAGAAGGGGACGACGCGAAACGGCTGCTGCGTGGTCTGTTTCAGTCCGGCACGCAGCGCGTCACCCGTGACCATTGCCGGGCTGTCAGCAAGGGTGGTATCCAGCAGGAAATCGGCGCGTTTTAAGAGCGGGGTTTTATGGCGGTCGAAGACGCGCCACTCGACGAAGAACGCGCGCTTGTAGCGCCTGAGCATATCTTCGCTCTGATTCTCAGCGCCCCAGTTATCCAGCTCGCCGCTGCGCATCCGCTGCTGAATTTCCCAGCGCGGCAGATCCGCATACACCAGCACATCACCCGGATGGACTAACGACGCGCCGGGACCGTAAACCACAACCAGCCCTTCAGCCACGTTGTTCACCTGCTCTTTCAGCGCAGCCAGCTTTTGCGGGTCGATAAACTCGCTGAGCTGGTGGCAGGAGAGCACGCCAAAGACGCGGTCATCGGTGAGATTGCGCGCCAGAAGCTGATGCAGGGCCGACTCATCGAGCCGCGCCTGTTCGGCGTTAATCGCAAGGACCGGATTCAGCGCGGTCAGCAGTTTTTCTTCCAACTCGGCCAGCCGAACGCCCGGATAGCAGTCAATCACCACAACGGTTCGCTGGCCTGTTCTGGCGCCAAGCCGGGCCGTTATCGCTTCCCAGCCCTGCCAGGCGCTGTCGTCGTAGCCTTCAATCTGGAGCGTGGGATATTTCTCGTAGCAGCTCATTTTATCCTCCGTAATCGTTGCTTAAGGTTATTCGATTAACCGAGTTTGAGAAGGGTGGTTAACGCGATTAACCCGCCATTCCAGGCAATGAAAGGGGAAAAAGCGGGCGGAATGTGAAGAGGCTCACAGGGAAAAATGCAAAAAATAGGTTATTCGATTAATCTGGAATGAAGTCTTAAAGGAGTCACTATGACAGGAATCACGCTGGCCGATGTCGCGAAGCGGGCCGGAGTCTCAACGGCGACGGTCTCGATGGTGTTGTGCAACAAAGGGCGCATTTCGCAGGCGACGCGCGAGCGGGTGCTGAAAGCCCTGGATGAATCGGGCTACGTCTATAACCAGACGGCGGCCAACCTGCGCAATCGCAGCAGTAATCAGGTGGGACTGCTGCTGCACGATATCACTAACCCCTTTTACGGGGAGATGACGGCGGGGCTGAGCCACGAAATGGAGCGTCACGACCTGATGCTGTTTCTGGCGAACAGCGAAGAGTCCTCCCAGCGGCAGCAGAAATTTGTCGATTCCCTGATGCGCAATAACGTCGGCGGAATGGTGCTGTGCGCCGCCCGTGAAACGCCGCAGGCGTTTTTCGACGGTCTGAAGCGACGCAATATTCCGGCGATCATGGTGGTGCGTCCGCTCAACGACCCGGATTTCGATTTTGTCGGGACGGATAACTTCCTCGGCACGCAGATGGCGACGGAACATCTGCTGCGGATGGGGCATCGGCAGATTGCGTTTATTGGCGGCAGCCAGAATTCCGGCTCGCGGGCGCAGCGTATCGGCGGCTTTACCAGCCAACTGCTGGAGTACGGCGTCGCGCCGAATCCCGACTGGATCATCACCTCCCAGGCCAGCCAGAGCGACGGCGCGCGCGTGGCGGAAACGCTGCTGAAAGAGAACCCGCAGATCACGGCGGCCATTTGCTATCAGGATATTGTGGCGCTCGGCGTTATGCAGAGTTTACGCAAACTGGGCCGCGAACCGGGGCGGGATTTTGCGCTGGTCGGCTTCGATGACATCACCGAAGCGGCGTTGGTGCAGCCCGCGCTCACCACGGTGTCGGTCGCGGCCAAAGAGATTGGTCGTAAAGCGGGGGAGCTGTTATTCAGCCGGATTCAGGGGAACGATGAGCCAGCGAAAAGGATCATTTTACCGCCTGCGCTGGTGGTGCGTGAATCATGCGGTTTTCGCTGATCCTCATGTCTTTTACTGATACTGCTCCCTGTTTATCATAAAATTCTAATTATCGGCGTTTTAAGATAGCGGGTTCTTCACAGGCTGGTTAATCTGAAAACGATTTACATACTTTTAACGTAAGAGAATAACTATGCATGATGCACAGGTGCGTGTCGCGATAGCGGGCGCGGGTGGCCGTATGGGCCGTCAGTTAATTCAGGCAGCGCTGCAATTAGACGGCGTTGCGCTTGGCGCGGCGCTGGAGCGCGACGGCTCCTCATTACTGGGAACCGATGCGGGCGAACTGGCAGGTGTGGGTAAGACGGGCGTCACTGTGCAAAGCAGCCTGGAGGCGGTGAAAGACGATTTTGATGTATTCATCGATTTCACCCGCCCGGAAGGGACGCTGCACCATCTGGCCTTTTGCCGTCAGCACGGTAAGGGCATGGTCATCGGCACCACCGGTTTTGACGACGCGGGCAAACAGGCCATCAAAGAGGCGTCCCAGGACATCGCCATTGTCTTTGCGGCTAACTTCAGCGTCGGCGTGAACGTGATGCTCAAGCTGCTGGAGAAAGCGGCCAAAGTGATGGGTGACTACACGGACATCGAGATTATCGAAGCGCACCACCGTCATAAAGTGGATGCCCCGTCCGGTACAGCGCTGGCGATGGGCGAAGCGATTGCTTATGCACTTGATAAGGATTTAAAGGACTGCGCGGTCTACTCTCGCGAAGGGCACACCGGAGAGCGTGTTCCGGGCACCATCGGCTTTGCGACGGTGCGCGCGGGCGACATCGTCGGCGAACACACGGCTATCTTCGCCGATATCGGTGAGCGCGTGGAGATTACCCATAAAGCATCGAGCCGCATGACCTTTGCTAACGGTGCAGTGCGCTCCGCATTGTGGCTTAAAAATCTGGATAATGGTCTTTTTGATATGCGAGATGTGCTTAATCTTAACGATTTATAAGTGTTATTGCCCATCGTGATGTGGTTATTGCAGTCTTAATTGATTGATTGCACAGGGCAATATTTTATTGCCCTTTTATTTTGTCATTTTGGCGTGGTTTCATTAACCAACACCATTAAAGATATCATCTTCTCTCAATTTTGTGTTATCGCACTGTAAATTTTGACCATTTGGTCTGGTTTTTATTGCCTCTCGCACTCAGATCCCACTAAACTCAGCATACAAACGTTTTCTAACGTGATTTTGTTGATCTTTTTATGGCTTAAACGCCGCCAAACGCCAAAGCCTTGCAAAATAATACACAAAAAAGCCGTTTTGAGTTGACTTTACCCCACCAAATCCCCAGAATGCCGCCGTTTGCCGAAAATCCACTGGCAGCAAATTTGCATTGATTCATAGCGCCGTTGTGAATTAATATGCAGATAAAGTGAGTGAATATTCTCTGGAGGGTGTTTTGATTAAGTCAGCGCTATTGGTTCTGGAAGACGGAACCCAGTTTATCGGTCGGGCCATAGGGGCAACAGGTTCGGCGGTTGGGGAAGTCGTTTTCAATACTTCAATGACCGGTTATCAAGAAATCCTCACTGATCCTTCCTATTCCCGCCAAATCGTCACCCTTACTTATCCTCATATTGGTAATGTCGGCACCAACGAAGCCGATGCCGAATCCTCCCAGGTCCACGCGCAAGGTCTGATTATTCGCGACCTGCCGCTGATTGCCAGCAACTACCGCAACACCGAAGACCTCTCTTCTTACCTGAAGCGTCACAACATCGTGGCGATTGCCGATATCGATACCCGTAAGCTGACCCGTCTGCTGCGCGAGAAGGGCGCACAGAACGGTTGCATCATCGCGGGTGATAACCTGGATGCGACACTGGCGCAGGAAAAAGCGAAAGCCTTCCCTGGCCTGAACGGGATGGATCTGGCGAAAGAAGTGACCACCGCGGAAGCTTACAGCTGGACGCTGGCGGGTGAACTGCCAGAAGCGAAGAAAGAAGAAGAGCTGCCGTTCCACGTGGTCGCCTACGACTACGGCGCGAAGCGCAACATCCTGCGCATGCTGGTGGACCGTGGCTGCCGCCTGACGGTGGTTCCGGCGAAAACGCCTGCGGACGAAGTGCTGAAGATGAACCCGGACGGGATCTTCCTCTCCAACGGCCCTGGTGACCCGGCGCCGTGTGATTACGCGATTGAAGCGATTAAAACCTTCCTCGAAACCGATATTCCGGTATTTGGCATCTGCCTCGGCCATCAGCTGCTGGCGCTGGCGAGCGGTGCGAAAACCGTCAAGATGAAGTTCGGTCACCACGGTGGTAACCACCCGGTGAAAGATATCGACAACAACACGGTGATGATTACCGCGCAGAACCACGGTTTCGCGGTGGACGAGGCGTCAATGCCTGCCAATCTGCGCGTCACCCACAAGTCGCTGTTCGACCACACCCTTCAGGGTATCCATCGCACCGACAAACCGGCGTTCAGCTTCCAGGGTCACCCGGAAGCCAGCCCAGGCCCGCACGATGCCGCGCCGCTGTTCGATCACTTCATCGAACTTATCGAGCAATACCGTCAGACCGCTAAATAATCAGGAGCCGAGAACAACATGCCAAAACGTACAGATATAAAAAGCATCCTGATCCTTGGCGCTGGCCCGATCGTTATCGGCCAGGCCTGCGAATTCGACTACTCCGGCGCACAGGCGTGTAAAGCCCTGCGCGAAGAGGGTTACCGCGTCATTCTGGTGAACTCTAACCCGGCCACCATCATGACCGACCCGGAAATGGCTGATGCGACCTACATCGAGCCGATTCACTGGGAAGTTGTCCGCAAAATCATCGAAAAAGAGCGTCCGGACGCCGTGCTGCCAACGATGGGCGGCCAGACCGCGCTGAACTGTGCGCTGGAACTGGAACGTCAGGGCGTGCTGGCTGAGTTCGGCGTGACCATGATTGGTGCCACCGCCGACGCGATTGATAAAGCCGAAGACCGCCGCCGTTTCGACGTGGCGATGAAGAAAATCGGTCTCGACACCGCGCGCTCCGGCATCGCGCACACTATGGAAGAAGCGCTGGCGGTTGCCGCTGACGTGGGTTATCCGTGCATCATCCGCCCGAGCTTCACCATGGGCGGCACCGGCGGCGGTATCGCCTACAACCGCGAAGAGTTCGAAGAGATTTGCGAGCGCGGTCTGGATCTTTCCCCTACCAAAGAGCTGCTGATTGACGAGTCGCTGATTGGCTGGAAAGAGTACGAGATGGAAGTGGTGCGTGATAAAAACGACAACTGCATCATCGTCTGCTCTATCGAAAACTTCGATGCGATGGGTATCCACACCGGTGACTCCATCACCGTCGCACCGGCTCAGACCCTGACCGACAAAGAGTATCAAATCATGCGTAACGCCTCGATGGCGGTACTGCGTGAAATCGGCGTCGAAACCGGCGGGTCCAACGTGCAGTTCTCCGTAAACCCGAAAAACGGTCGCCTGATTGTTATCGAAATGAACCCGCGTGTATCCCGCTCCTCGGCGCTGGCCTCCAAAGCGACAGGCTTCCCGATTGCGAAAGTGGCGGCGAAACTGGCGGTGGGTTACACCCTCGACGAGCTGATGAACGACATCACCGGCGGTCGTACTCCGGCCTCGTTTGAACCGTCCATCGACTACGTCGTGACTAAAATTCCTCGCTTTAACTTCGAGAAATTCGCGGGCGCGAACGACCGTCTGACCACCCAGATGAAATCCGTCGGCGAAGTGATGGCGATTGGTCGCACTCAGCAGGAATCCCTGCAGAAAGCCCTGCGCGGCCTCGAAGTCGGCGCGATGGGCTTCGACCCGAAAGTGAGCCTGGATGACCCGGAAGCGCTGACCAAAATCCGCCGCGAGCTGAAAGACGCGGGCGCTGAGCGTATCTGGTATATCGCCGATGCCTTCCGCGCGGGCCTGTCTGTCGACGGCGTCTTCAACCTGACTAACATCGACCGCTGGTTCCTGGTGCAAATCGAAGAGCTGGTGCGCCTGGAAGAGAAAGTGGCAGAGATGGGCATCACCGGTCTCGACGCTGACTTCCTGCGTATGCTGAAGCGTAAAGGCTTCGCCGACGCGCGTCTGGCTAAACTGGCGGGCGTGCGCGAATCTGAAATCCGCAAGCTGCGCGACCAGTACAACCTGCACCCGGTCTACAAACGCGTGGACACCTGTGCGGCTGAGTTCGCTACCGACACCGCCTACATGTACTCCACGTACGAAGACGAGTGTGAAGCGAATCCGTCCAACGACCGCGATAAAATCATGGTCCTCGGCGGCGGCCCGAACCGTATCGGCCAGGGCATCGAGTTTGACTACTGCTGCGTACACGCCTCGCTGGCGCTGCGCGAAGACGGTTACGAGACCATCATGGTCAACTGTAACCCGGAAACCGTATCAACCGACTACGACACCTCTGACCGCCTCTACTTCGAGCCGGTAACGCTGGAAGACGTGCTGGAAATCGTGCGTATCGAGAAGCCAAAAGGCGTTATCGTGCAGTACGGCGGCCAGACTCCGCTGAAGCTGGCGCGCGCGCTGGAAGCGGCAGGTGTGCCGGTTATCGGCACCAGCCCGGATGCGATTGACCGCGCGGAAGACCGCGAGCGTTTCCAGCAGGCGGTTGACCGTCTGAAGCTGAAACAACCGGCCAACGCCACTGTAACCGCGATTGAAATGGCGGTTGAGAAGGCGAAAGAGATTGGCTACCCGCTGGTGGTGCGTCCATCCTACGTGCTGGGCGGCCGTGCGATGGAAATCGTCTACGACGAAGCAGACCTGCGCCGCTACTTCCAGACCGCGGTAAGCGTCTCTAACGATGCGCCAGTGTTGCTCGACCGCTTCCTCGACGACGCGGTGGAAGTGGATGTGGACGCCATCTGCGATGGCGAAATGGTGCTGATTGGCGGCATCATGGAGCACATCGAGCAGGCGGGCGTGCACTCCGGTGACTCCGCATGTTCTCTGCCAGCCTACACCCTGAGCCAGGAAATTCAGGATGTGATGCGCCAGCAGGTGCAGAAACTGGCCTTCGAGCTGCAGGTTCGCGGCCTGATGAACGTCCAGTTCGCGGTGAAAGATAACGAAGTCTACCTGATTGAAGTTAACCCGCGTGCGGCACGTACCGTACCGTTCGTCTCCAAAGCGACCGGCGTTCCGCTGGCGAAAGTGGCGGCGCGCGTGATGGCGGGTCAAACGCTGACCCAGCAGGGCGTGACCAAAGAAATTATTCCACCGTACTACTCGGTGAAAGAAGTAGTCCTGCCGTTCAACAAATTCCCGGGCGTTGACCCGCTGTTAGGGCCAGAAATGCGCTCCACCGGTGAAGTCATGGGCGTGGGCCGTACCTTCGCAGAAGCGTTCGCCAAAGCACAGCTCGGCAGCAGCTCAACCATGAGAAAGCAGGGCCGTGCGCTGCTCTCCGTGCGCGAAGGCGACAAAGAGCGTGTGGTAGACCTGGCGGCGAAACTTTTGAAACAAGGCTTTGAGCTGGATGCGACCCACGGCACGGCTATCGTGCTGGGTGAAGCCGGTATCAACCCGCGTCTGGTCAACAAGGTGCATGAAGGTCGTCCGCACATTCAGGACCGTATCAAGAATGGCGAGTACACCTACATCATCAACACCACCGCAGGTCGTCAGGCGATTGAAGACTCCAAGCTGATTCGCCGCAGCGCGTTGCAGTACAAAGTGCATTACGACACCACCCTGAACGGCGGTTTCGCGACAGCGATGGCGCTGAACGCCGATGCCACCGAGAAGGTGATTTCGGTGCAGGAAATGCACGCTCAGATTAATAAGTAAGCCGCACCGCGTGTATCTGGCGGGTGGCGCTGCGCTTACCCGCCCTACAAAACTCAAATTCTCCACCTGTAGGCCGGGTAAGGCGTAGCCGCCACCCGGCAATTTTTGTCCGTGCGGTCATCAGGCGGGTGGCGCTTCGCTTACCCGCCCTACAAAACCCAAATACACCACTCGTAGGCCGGGTAAGGCGCAGCCGCCACCCGGCAATTTTTGTCCGTGCGGTCATCTGGCGGGTGGCGCTGCGCTTACCCGCCTTACAAAACCCAAATACTCCACTCGTAGGCCGGGTAAGGCGTAGCCGCCACCCGGCAACACAGCTCTTTGTACCTCTTCAGAGTGTTCTGGTTTTCCATCTCCCGTCAGTCAGTTAGCCTAAAATGGTTAGGTCGATAATTAAATTCAACTGAAAAGCAGGGAGAACACCATGCGAAATAAACTTCTGGCTACCTCAATTTTTGCTGCAGCAGCCCTCTTCACCGTTGCCGGTTGTTCATCCAACCAGGCGGTAAAAACCACCGATGGCAGAACGATCGTCA
This sequence comes from Lelliottia sp. 7254-16, assembly GCF_002922995.1. Classification (NCBI taxonomy): domain Bacteria; kingdom Pseudomonadati; phylum Pseudomonadota; class Gammaproteobacteria; order Enterobacterales; family Enterobacteriaceae; genus Lelliottia; species Lelliottia sp. 7254-16. The sequence continues at coordinate 174,727 of NZ_PQVS01000005.1, read as the reverse complement.
CTGACGGCAAACCACAGGTGGATGACGACACCGGACTGGTGTCTTATAAAAACGCAGAGACCGGTAAAACCGAGCAGATTAACCGTGACCAGGTTAAGAACATGAGCGAACTGGATAACTAACTGTCTGGCAGGCCCTGCCGAGCGGCGGGGCCATCGCGTGATGCTCAGAGCAGAGCATTGTCGATTTTGACAATGATTTTACGCAGCGGTGCGCCCGCACCAATTGCACCCATCGGACGATGAAGCTCACCCGGAAAAAGAATGGCCAGCTCAAACGGATGCAGGTGAATCAGGGTTTCACTGCTGATTTGCGTACAAAAACCGATATCATGAGCCTGATTAAACGGGCCATCTTCGATAATCTCCAGCCCTTTATTTCCCGCCCCAATGACCTCTTCACCCGCCAGCACAATGTGTATGTCGAGGAACTGACGATGATATTCCGGGCGCTGCTCTGCAAGCGGGCGCGTTTCGCCCTCGACCACCGTGAAGAAAAGATTATCCCCGTCGATGGTATATTTGCCGGGCGGCAGTGAATGTGGCTCTTGCCCAATCACTGCCTGTAGCGCTTTGCGGATGACAGGCGGATAAAAAGCATTTTTGGCGGCGGCGGTTAACGTATCAATAATCATGCGGGTACCCTTACAGAAGGCGTTTTGTCGAGCAACGCTAATGATTGCTCCACGATAAGACTGACGTCGGGGGCGATATCCACCGCGATAATATCCGGCTCGCTGTCGTCCGGGATTTCCAGTGCGGCAAACTGACTCTGCAAGAGCGCTTCAGGCATGAAATGGCCTTTGCGCTGCTGCATACGATGCAGAATGCAGGTGTAATCTCCGGTGAGCCAGAGAAAGCGCAGATTGCGGCTCCCCTCGCGCAGACGATCCCGGTAGCGCTTTTTCAGCGCGGAACAGACCAGTACACCTGACTCATTTTTTTGCTCAAGGCTAAAAATCACGTCGGCGATGCGTTCCAGCCAGGGCTGACGGTCATCGTCGTCAAGCGGCTGGCTGGCGGCCATTTTCACGATATTGTTTCGCGGATGCAGATCGTCACCGTCGATAAATTTTGCACCGAGTACGCCGGCCAGCGCCTGGCCGACCGTCGTTTTTCCCGTGCCAGAAACACCCATCAAAATGATGCATTGTCCTGCCATAATTTCCCCCATGATCAGACGGCGACCAGCATGCCGCCATCAACGAATAGCAGGTGACCGTTGACGAAATTGGACGCCTTCGACGACAGGAATACCGCCGCACCGATCAGCTCTTGTGGATCGCCCCATCGCGCAGCGGGAGTGCGTTTGCACAGCCAGTCGGTGAACGCCTGGTCATCGACCAGAGTTTGGGTCATCGCCGTTTTGAAGTAGCCCGGCGCTATTCCATTCACCTGAATGTTGTAGCGAGCCAGCTCAACGCACATGCCACGGGTCAGCATTTTCACTGCACCTTTGGCGGCGGCGTAAGGAGTGATAGTGTCCCGGCCTAACTCGCTCTGCATCGAACAAATATTGACGATTTTTCCCTGATTGCGGATGACCATCCGTTTTGCGACGGCCTGAGATACCAGGAACACCGCTGTCTGATTTACCGAAATAACGTCATTCCATTCCTGTACCGGGAATTCTGTAAATGGGTGACGACGCTGAATGCCCGCATTATTAAATAGCACGTCAATTACGCCTATTTCCGCTTCGATTTTAGCGACTGCATTTTCAACGGATTCTGCATCCGTCACATTAAAGACTGCGGAATGCGCAATTGCGCCTTCATCGCGTAATTTCATTACTGCATCATTTGCCCGTGGTGCAGAAATATCGTTGATGATTATCTCTGCTCCGTATTTCGCCAGCCCTTGCGCCATAACAAAACCAATACCTTGTCCGGCACCGGTAATTAAAATGCGTTTGCCTTGTAAGCTAAAAAGATCGTTCATTTCGCTATCCTGATTAACGGCTGAATATCAATGAAGTCGTGTGTCCTATCTCACGGATTTTCGTCGCTTCAAACTGTGATAAAGATCACTCAACACCGTGTTACGAAAAGGGGTTACGTTAAACGTGATGCGGGACGGGAATCGGCGCGTCATACAGGGGATTCACGGGGGAAGGGCGATTCTCTTTTCCCCCTCTGGCAGGCATAATGGCCTGAAGTCGTGGAAGTATTTGACGGACAAATGAATGAAAGCACAACGCATTACGCTCAATGATATCGCTGAGCTTGCTGGCGTAACGAAAATGACCGTCAGCCGTTATTTACGTACACCGGAAAAAGTGAAACCTGAAACGGCAGAGCGTATAGCCAGTGTTATTGCGGAAGTGGGTTTTGAGCCAGACCCGGATAATCCGGCAATGAGCAGCGTCTGTGTTCCCCGCATCGGCGTGCTGATCCCTTCTTTTCATAATCAAATTTTTGCCGATCTGTTAGCCGGGATTGAGTCGGTGACGGCGGCTCACGGCTATCAAACGCTGGTCGTGAACTACGACTACGACCGCCAGCGCGAAGAAGAGCAAATTGCCGCCGTACTGGCCTTTAACCTCAAAGGGTTGCTGTTGACGGAGTCGGTGCACACGCTCAGAGCGGAGAAGTATCTCAACGCCGCGAAAATTCCTGTCGCTGAAGTGATGGGCTTATCGGACAACCCTGGGCGCATCAACGTCGGGTTTGATAACTTCAAAGCCGGTTTTGATATGACCAATATGCTGCTGGCGAGCGGTAAGCAGTATGTTATTTACTTTGGCTCGATGTCCGATGTGCGCGACGAGCAGCGTTACGCGGGTTACTGCGAAGCGATGAGCAATGCCGGGCTGGCCGTGGGGCGCATCGCGCCAAATAAAGTCTCGTCAGTGTCGATTGGCACCGGGATGATGACGCTGGCGCGGCAGATGTACGCCAGTATGGACGCTATTCTCTGTACCAACGACGATCTGGCCGTGGGTGTATTGCAGGAGTGCATTGCCAGTGGAATCGCGATTCCGCAGGAGATGGCCATTGCCGGTTTCCACGGTCTGGAGATTGGCCAGATCGTTTCACCGCGCCTGGCGAGCGTCCTGACCCCGCGTAGCGAAATGGGCAAAGTGGCGACCGAGATCCTGATTAAGAAAATTAAAGGGCTGCCCACCATCGAAAAAGTCGATCTGCATTATCGGCTGTCGATGGGTGAAACCATCTGATTTGTCATACAGATCACGGACGCTGTAACAGCGTTTGTTAACACGATTCAGCGTGACGCAGATCGCAAAAAACCCTACAAAAAACCCGTTTGATAGTGGCATCCATTTTCACGACACATCAAACAGGTGATCTGATGAATATTGCAAATAACCGCGCCGTCCTTTTAATCGCTCCCGTTGTCGAGAGCCTGCAACAGCAGCTCGCCAGCCAGTTCCCGCTGTATCGTCTCTATGAACAGGACGATCCCATCACCTTTTTACGCGAGCAGGGCGAGAACATCGCCGTGGTGGTGACGCGCGGCGATGTTGGTGTACAAAACAACGTTCTTGAGATGCTGCCACACGTAGGGCTGGTGGCGATTTTCGGTGTGGGAACTGATGCGGTCGATCTGGATTATCTCCGCACTCGCCAGATATCCGTCACCATCACCTCCGGCGTATTGACCAACGACGTGGCCGATCTGGCGATGGGGCTACTGCTATCCGGCGCACGCCAGCTGTGCCAGGGCGACCGCTTTGTGCGTGAAGGCCGCTGGGCGAACGGCGGTCTTACGCTGGGAACTCAGGTCAGCGGCAAACGCATTGGGTTGCTGGGAATGGGGAACATTGGCCAGGCTATCGCCCGTCGTGCCCGTGGTTTTGATATGGAAGTGCTCTATACCGATCGCAAAAAGTTGGCTGATCTGGATTATCAGTGGTGCGCAGATTTACATACGCTGGCTCACGAGAGTGATTTTCTGGTGATTGCGGCCTCAGGCGGGGAAGCGAATCGCGGTTTGATCGACGCTTCAGTTTTTAACGTCATGCCGAAACACGCGTGGCTGATTAATATTGCTCGCGGCTCGCTGGTGGATGAAAAGGCGCTGATTCAGGCGTTACAGAAGGGTGTTATTGCTGGAGCCGGGCTGGACGTTTTTGACGATGAGCCCAATGTGCCGGCGGAACTGATGGCCCTCGATAATGTGGTTCTACAACCGCACGTCGCCAGCGCCACGCATGAGACGCGGCAAAAAATGAGTGACGTGGTTTTTGCTAACGTCGCTGCTTATTTTTCCGGGACTGCTTTACCGAATGCGATTAATTAATTTAAGAGTCTTATTTCTGCCCCTGTTTTCATGAAATGACAACAATAACCTCTGCATAGAGAGTGAGAAATATGAACGATAACATTCCCAGCACTCGCTGGCTGCGTATCATTGCGCCGGTATTAATTGCGTGCATTATTTCGTTTATGGACCGGGTTAATATTAGTTTTGCGCTACCCGGTGGGATGGAAGCCGATTTAGGCATTACCAGTCAAATGGCCGGTGTCGCCAGCGGAATATTTTTTATTGGCTATCTTTTTTTACAAATACCGGGCGGGAAAATTGCCGTTAACGGCAGCGGGAAACGTTTTATTGCCTGGTCGTTGGTGGCCTGGGCGATTGTTTCTGTTGCGACCGGGTTTGTGACTCATGAATATCAATTGCTGGTCCTGCGCTTTATTCTGGGCGTTTCCGAGGGCGGGATGCTGCCGGTCGTTTTAACGATGGTCAGCAACTGGTTCCCCGAAAAAGAGGTCGGTCGTGCGAACGCGTTTGTGATGATGTTTGCTCCATTGGGCGGGATGCTGACCGCGCCCGTTTCCGGCGCCATTATCTCGGCGTTTGACTGGCGCTGGCTCTTTATCATCGAAGGGCTGCTGTCGCTGGTGGTGTTGGCCGTCTGGTGGTTCATGATCAGCGACAGGCCCGAAGAGGCGCGCTGGTTGTCGGATCGTGAACGCGATTATCTGGTGACGACCTTAGCCGCCGAGCGCGCCGCAAAGCTTGCCGAAGCGCCGGTCAGCAACGCACCGGTGAAAGATGTCTTTCGCAATTCCGGGCTGATGAAACTGGTGATCCTTAACTTCTTCTACCAGACCGGTGATTATGGCTACACCCTGTGGCTACCCACCATACTGAAAGGGCTGACGGGGGGGAGTATGACGAGCGTGGGTTTTCTGGCGGTGCTGCCGTTTGTTGCCACGCTGGCGGGGATTTACGTCATTTCACTGTTCAGCGATCGCAGTGGCAAACGTCGCCTGTGGGTACGGTTCTCCCTCTATAGCTTTGCTACGGCGTTGGTGGCCTCGGTTATCCTGCGTGAACATGTGGTCGCAGCCTATATTGCGCTGGTGATTTGCGGGTTCTTCCTCAAGTCTGCAACCAGTCCATTCTGGTCGATGCCTGGGCGGATTGCGGCTCCGGAAGTAGCCGGAAGTGCGCGTGGCGTGATTAACGGACTGGGGAATCTTGGGGGATTCTGCGGCCCGTATCTGGTGGGCGTGATGATTTATCTCTATGGGCAGAACGTTGCAGTGTGCGCCCTGGCGGGATCGCTGATTATCGCCGGGACGATGACTTTCCTGCTGCCGAAGAAATGCGACCTGGTGGTCAGCGAGCCGGACGTGAAGGTAAGCGAACAGCCTGGACACACATCACCGTGAATACATAAATAACAGTTATCATTGTAAGCGGTTCGATTAACTGTCTACACTCTTGCTGATTACAACAAGCGTTAAAACAGGCAATACAATGATTCTGATAATTTATGCGCATCCTTATCCGCAGCACTCTCATGCGAATAAGCGGATGCTTGAGCAAGCAAGGGAAATCGACGGCGTAGAGATACGCTCCCTCTATCAACTTTATCCTGACTTCAACATCGATATCGCCGCCGAACAGGAGGCGATATCCCGCGCAGATCTTATCGTCTGGCAACATCCGATGCAGTGGTACAGCACACCGCCACTGCTCAAACTGTGGATCGACAAAGTGTTCTCCCACGGCTGGGCCTACGGCCACAACGGTCACGCGCTGAAGGGCAAAAGCCTGCTGTGGGCCGTCACTACCGGCGGTGGTGAAAGCCACTTTGATATCGGCTCCCATCCGGGGTTTGACGTCTTGTCACAGCCGCTACAGGCAACGGCGGTTTACTGTGGGCTTACCTGGTTACCCCCTTTCGCCATGCACTGCACGTTCGTCTGTGACGACGAAACGCTGCAGGCGCAGGCCCGCCAATACAAACAACGCTTACTCGACTGGCAGGAGCACCATCATGGATAGCCATACGCTCATACAGGCGCTGATTTATCTGGGGGCGGCGGCGCTGATTGTGCCGGTTGCTGTGCGTCTGGGCCTGGGCTCGGTGCTGGGGTATTTGATTGCCGGTTGCGCTATCGGCCCGTGGGGGCTGGGGCTGGTTACGGACGCTGAGTCTATTCTGCACTTCGCCGAAATCGGCGTGGTGCTGATGCTGTTTGTCATTGGTCTGGAGCTGGACCCGCAGCGCCTGTGGAAACTGCGCGCCTCGGTGTTTGGCGGCGGGGCATTGCAAATGGTGGCGTGCGGCGTGCTGCTCGGCGGCTTTTGTATTCTGCTCGGCATGGACTGGAAGGTGGCTGAACTTATCGGCATGACGCTGGCGCTCTCCTCGACGGCGATTGCCATGCAGGCGATGAATGAGCGCAACCTGACCGTTTCTCAGATGGGGCGCAGCACGTTTTCTGTCCTGCTGTTCCAGGATATCGCCGCCATTCCGCTGGTGGCGATGATCCCGCTGCTGGCGGCAAGCGGGTCGTCCACCACGCTGGGGGCCTTCGCCCTGTCGGCGCTGAAAGTGGCGGGCGCGCTAGCGTTAGTGATTCTTTTAGGACGTTATGTGACGCGTCCGCTGCTGCGTTTTGTAGCCCGCTCTGGGCTGCGTGAAGTCTTCAGCGCCGTGGCACTGTTCCTGGTCTTCGGCTTTGGTTTGCTGCTCGAAGAGGCCGGTCTGTCGATGGCGATGGGCGCATTCCTGGCGGGCGTGCTGCTGGCCAGCTCCGAATACCGCCATGCGCTGGAAAGCGATATCGAACCCTTCAAAGGTTTGCTGCTGGGGCTGTTCTTTATCGGCGTCGGGATGTCGATCGACTTTGGTACGCTGGTAACGCACCCGCTGCGTATTCTGACTCTGCTGGTCGGGTTCCTGGTCATCAAGATGGGGATGTTATGGCTGATCGCGCGTCCGCTCAACGTGCCGAATAAACAGCGCCGTTGGTTTGCCGTCTTGCTTGGACAGGGGAGTGAGTTTGCTTTCGTGGTGTTTGGCGCCGCGCAGATGGCGAACGTGCTCGACGCAGAATGGGCAAAGGCACTGACGCTGGCGGTGGCACTGTCGATGGCTGCTACGCCAATACTTCTGGTGCTGTTGACTCGTCTTGAGCAGTCTAACAGCGGGCAGGATCGGGAAGCCGATGAAATTGATGAAGAACAGCCACGAGTGATTATCGCCGGGTTTGGCCGCTTCGGGCAGATCACAGGCCGTTTGCTGCTCTCCAGCGGAGTGAAAATGGTGATTCTGGATCACGATCCTGACCACATCGAAACCCTGCGTAAATTTGGTATGAAAGTGTTTTACGGCGATGCGACGCGCGTCGATCTGCTGGAGTCCGCCGGAGCGGCAAAAGCCGAAGTGCTGATCAACGCGATTGACGATCCGCAGGCCAGTCTTCAGCTGGCAGAGCTGGCGCTGGAGCATTTCCCGAACCTGAAAATCATCTCCCGCGCGCGTGATGTAGACCATTACATCAAACTGCGTCAGGCAGGGATTGAAGCGCCAGAGCGTGAAACCTTCGAAGGGGCGCTCAAGTCCGGGCGCATGGCGCTGGAAGGGTTAGGTCTGGGGGCTTATGAAGCACGAGAACGCGCCGACCTGTTCCGCCGTTTTAACACCGATATGGTTGAAGAGATGGTGGAGATGGCAGAAGAGGATGCATCGTCTCGCGCAGCGGTGGTGAAACGCACCAGCGCGATGCTGACGGAGATCATTAATGAGGATCGTAATCATCTGTCATTGACCCAGCGTCACGGCTGGCAGGGAACGGAAGAGGGGAAACATACCGGCGATCCGAAAGATGAACCCGAGAGTAAACCTGTCGCGTGAAGTGGAGTTGCCAGCAATATTGAAATATTTCCCTTTCTTTACTCGGGCTGGAGTCGACGAAAGATTAAGCTTTACGTATAGTGGCGGCAATTTTTTGCATCCGGGAAATTTTCAATGATCAGTCTGATTGCAGCGCTGGCGGTAGACCGCGTTATCGGCATGGAAAACGCCATGCCGTGGAACCTGCCTGCCGATCTCGCATGGTTTAAACGCACCACCTTAAACAAGCCGGTAGTGATGGGCCGCCTGACCTGGGAGTCAATCGGTCGTCCGCTTCCGGGTCGTAAAAACATCGTTATCAGTAGCCAGCCGGGTACCGACGATCGCGTCGAGTGGGTTAAATCCATCGACGACGCGATTGCCGCCTGCGGTGACGCGGAAGAGATTATGGTGATTGGTGGGGGTCGTGTTTACGAGCAGTTCCTGCCGAAAGCACAGAAGCTCTATTTGACCCACATTGACGCAGAAGTGGAAGGGGATACGCATTTCCCGGACTACGATCCTGACGAATGGGAATCTGTGTTCAGCGAATTCCACGACGCTGATGCGCAGAACTCCCACAGCTACTGCTTCGAAGTGTTAGAACGTCGTTAAGTTTTAGTCCCCGGTGGCGCTTCGCTTACCGGGGCTACAAAACCTGAACGTAGGCCGGATAAGGCGGAGCCGCCATCCGGCAATAACATCAGGAGGCAACCGCCTCGCCATCTCCTAGCTCAAGATGCCGGTTCGACGGCTGTACAAAATACTGCTTATCTTCCCAGCGCAGGCAGGTTAAATCCCCGCCCCAGCAGCATCCCGTATCCAGCCCGTAAATATTCTCTGGCGTGCCTTTGCCTTCCAGCGACGCCCAGTGGCCAAACACCACGCTGTATTCGTCCGTCACCGGGCCAGGAATCGCAAACCACGGTTTGAGCGGCGACGGCGCGTTTTCCGGCGTGTCTTTGCAGTACATATCCAACTGGCCGTTCGGGAAGCAGTAGCGCATACGCGTAAAAGCATTGGTCACGAAACGCAGGCGTGCCAGACCGCTTAATTCCGGGCTCCAGTTGTTTGGCATGTCGCCATACATCGCATCAAGGAAGAACGGATAGGAGTCGCTCGCCAGCACCGCTTCGACGTCGCGTGCGCACTCTTTGGCCGTTTGCAGATCCCACTGCGGCGTTATTCCGGCGTGGGCCATCACCAGCTTCTTCTCTTCGTCGACCTGCAACAGCGGTTGACGGCGCAGCCAGTTCAGCAGCTCGTCGGCGTCAGCCGCTTCCAGCAGCGGCGTGATCCGGTCCTTCGGCTTATTGCGACTGATCCCGGCAAACACTGCCAGCAGATGCAGATCGTGATTGCCCAACACCAGGCGCACGCTGTCGCCCAGCGATTTGACGAATCGCAGGACATCCAGTGAGCCAGGCCCGCGCGCCACTAAATCGCCCGTCAGCCAGAGGGTGTCTTGTCCGGGTGTAAAATCCACCTGTTTTAACAACGCGATCAGTTCATCGTAGCAACCGTGAACGTCGCCAATGAGATATGTAGACATAGATTTAATGAATGAATGTAGGAACGGCGAGACGGAAAACAGGAACAGCAACACGGAAGGTATTGCCGTCTGGATCGACCATTTCATAATGGCCCTGCATGGTGCCCATCGGTGTCTCAATTACGGCACCGCTGGTGTATTGATACTCTTCGCCAGGGGCGATGTGGGGTTGTTCGCCCACCACACCTTCACCCTGGACTTCGATTTCGCGGCCATTGCCGTTGGTAATAAGCCAGTAGCGCCCGAGCAGTTGCACAGGCATCCGCCCCAGATTGCGAATGGTTACGGTGTAAGCAAAAACAAAACGCTCGTCGTCCGGTGTGGACTGAGATTCGATATAGACGCTTTGCACCTGAACACATACGCGGGGCGAATCAATCATGGCTTAGCTCTCCTTTGGCGGGGCGTTATCGCTAATGTAGTTTGCCAACTTACAGTACTGCTCAACGGAAATATTCTCCGCACGCATCGCCGGGTCGATACCTAATTCGGTCAGCACTTCAACGGTAAATGAATTACCCAGGCTGTTACGAATCGTTTTACGGCGCTGGTTAAAGGCCTCGGTGGTGATGCGGCTCAGTACGCGCAGCTCTTTAACCGGATGCGGCATCACCGCGTGCGGCACCAGGCGAACGACCGCAGATTCCACTTTTGGCGCTGGCGTAAACGCCGTTGGCGGAACTTCAAGCACCGGAATAATCTGGCAGTAATATTGCGCCATGACGCTCAATCGACCATACGCTTTACAGTTCGGTCCCGCAACCAGTCGGTTGACGACCTCTTTTTGCAGCATGAAGTGCATGTCGGCAATGGCATCAGTATAGCTAAACAGATGGAACATCAGCGGCGTGGAGATGTTATACGGCAGGTTGCCGAACACGCGCAGCGGCTGGCCCAGTTTCTCGGACAGCTCAGCGAAGTTCATGGTCATGGCGTCCTGCTGATAAATTGTCAGCTTTGGCCCCAGGAACGGGTGCGTTTGCAGACGCGCAGCCAGGTCGCGGTCCAGCTCGATAACCGTCATTTCGTCGAGGCGCTCACCCACTGGCTCAGTCAGTGCTGCAAGGCCCGGACCGATTTCGACCATCGCCTGGCCTTTTTGTGGATTGATAGCAGAAACGATGCTTTCGATAACGAACTGATCGTTAAGGAAGTTTTGCCCGAAGCGTTTGCGGGCTAAGTGGCCCTGATGGACTCTAGTATTCATTGAGTATTAACAATCATTTTGATGGCGAGATTAAGCGCCGTAATAAAACTGCCGACATCCGCCTTGCCTTTTCCTGCCAGATCCAGCGCAGTACCGTGGTCAACGGACGTTCGAATAAAGGGTAAACCGAGCGTGATATTCACGGCGCGGCCAAATCCCTGGTATTTTAGCACGGGCAGGCCCTGATCGTGGTACATCGCGAGCACCGCATCGGCGTTATCGAGATATTTAGCCTGGAAAAGAGTATCGGCGGGCAGCGGTCCGCTGAGATTCATCCCTTTGGCGCGCATTTCTTCCAGGACCGGAATGATGGTGTCGATCTCTTCCGTGCCCATATGCCCGCCTTCGCCTGCATGCGGGTTCAGCCCGCAGACCAGCACGTGAGGCGCTTTGATGCCAAATTTGGTTTGCAGGTCGTGATGCAAAATAGTGATGATTTCACGCAGTAACTCGGGCGTGATCGCATCTGAAATCGCTTTGAGCGGCAAATGTGTTGTCACCAGCGCAACGCGCAGCTCTTCTGTCGCCAGCATCATCACTACGTTGTTGCTGTGCGAACGCTCTTCGAAGAACTCAGTGTGCCCGGTAAAGGGAACGCCCGCGTCGTTGATCACGCCCTTGTGCACCGGGCCAGTAATCAACGCGGCAAATTCACCGTTCAGGCAGCCATCACAGGCACGCGCCAGCGTATCGACAACGTAAAGACCGTTATCGGTGCTGAGCTGACCAGGGGTGACGGGGGCGCGAAGCGGGACGGGAAGAATCGTTAATGAGCCTGCCTGTTGCGGAACAGGGCGTTGGCTGGCGTCGTAAGGCAGAAGTGTTAAAGGCAGACCGAGCCATTCAGCCCGGTCTTTTAACAGTGTTGCATCAGCGCAGACAACCAGTTCCACCGGCCAGCTTCGCTGTGCGAGCTGGACGACGAGGTCAGGACCAATCCCGGCGGGTTCGCCGGGAGTGATGACAACACGATGTTGATTCATTAGTTGCTCAGGATTTTCACGTAAGCGCTGGCGCGTTGTTCCTGCATCCAGGTCGCTGCTTCTTCAGAGAATTTACGGTTGAACAGCATACGGTAGGCTCTGTCTTTCTGCGCCGCGTCGGTTTTATCCACATTGCGGGTATCCATCAGCTGGATTAAGTGCCAGCCGAAGGAAGAGTGTACAGGTGCGCTCATCTGGCCTTTGTTCAGCTTCATCAGTGCATCGCGGAAGGCAGGATCGTAGATATCTGCAGCCGCCCAGCCAAGATCGCCACCCTGGTTGGCAGAACCTGGGTCCTGAGAGAACTCTTTTGCGGCATTCGCAAAGGAGGTTTTCCCGCTCTTGATATCTGCCGCAATCTGTTCCAGTTTCACGCGAGCCTGATCGTCAGTCATGATCGGTGATGGCTTAAGCAGAATGTGGCGAGCGTGGACTTCGGTGACGGAAATGCTCTGGCTCTGGCCGCGCATATCGTTCACTTTCAGGATGTGGAAACCAACACCGGAACGGATTGGACCGATAATATCGCCTTTCTTCGCCGTGCTCAGTGCCTGAGCGAAGATAGACGGCAGTTCCTGAATACGACCCCAGCCCATCTGGCCGCCTTTCAGCGCCTGCTGGTCAGCAGAATAGGTGATGGCAAGCTTGCCGAAATCACCGCCGTTACGCGCCTGTTCAACGATAGAACGCGCCTGGCTTTCGGCTTCAGCGGCCTGATCTGAGGTTGGGTTTTCCGACAGTGGCACCAGAATGTGGCTCAGGTTCAGTTCGGTACTGGCATCGTTCTGATTGCCCACCTGCTTCGCCAGCTGATCCACTTCCTGTGGCAGGATCGTGACGCGACGACGCACTTCGTTGTTACGCACTTCAGAGATCAGCATCTCTTTGCGGATCTGATTACGGTAAGTCGCGTAGCTGATGCCGTCATAGGCCAGACGGCTGCGCATCTGGTCGATCGTCATGTTGTTCTGCTTAGAAATGTTCGCGATCGCTTCATCGAGCTGCTGATCGGTCACTTTTACACCCATTTTCTGACCCATCTGCAGCACTATCTGATCCATGATCAAACGCTCGAGGATCTGATGACGCAGCGTGGCGTCATCTGGAAGTTGCTGACCTGCTTCGCCCGAATTGAGCTTCACAGATTGCATTAAACCATCTACGTCGCTTTCAAGTACTACACCGTTGTTAACAACGGCGGCGACTTTATCAACAACCTGTGGCGCGGCAAAGCTGGTGTTCGCAACCATAGCGATACCGAGCAGCAGCGTTTTCCAGTTCTTCATACTTTTTCCATTTCAATTAACCGCAAAGCGGATGGCGTTGTAAATCAAGCACATTACAAGGAACTACGATATGGCAGAATGTTCGAGCGCAGCATCTGCTGCGTGCCCAGGCCGTAATTGGAACTCAGGCCGCGCAATTCGACATTGAAGCCAATGACGTTATCGTATTTGCTCTGATTATTAGTGGTATCCCAGCCGTTAAGCTTACGTTCGTAACCGACGCGAAGCGCGTAACAGCAGGAGTTATATTGCAAGCCAACCATCTGATCCGCTGGCTTGCTGGTATTGGTGTCAAAGTAATAAGCGCCCACAATTGACCAGCGATCGGCGATTGGCCAGCTTGCTGCGCCACCGACCTGCGAAATACCGTCCTTGTATTGCTCGGCTGTGGCGTAGTTTGGCAGCGTTGCCTGAATATACTCCGGGCTGGCGTAACGATAGGTCAGCTGCACCATCCGGTCTTCATCACGGCGATATTCAACGCTCGCGCTGCTGGTCGCAACGTTATCCAGTCGCGTGTCATATTGCAGACCACCGCGCAGACCCCAGCGATCGGTCATACGCCAGTAGGTATCACCCGCCCATACAAGAGCACCCGTTTTGTTGTCTTTTTCCCAGTTGATGTCGTCATCACCGGTTCGTGCTTCGGTGAAGTAGTAGATTTGACCCACAGAAACGTTAAAACGTTCAACTGCTGCGTCATCATATACGCGCGTCGTCACACCGGTCGTGACCTGGTTCGCGGACGCAATACGGTCGAGACCGCCATAGGTACGGTCGCGGAACAGGCCGCTATAGTCTGACTGAAGGAAAGAGGAGTCGTAGTTCTGGATTTTGCTCTGATCGCGATACGGCACATACAGATACTGCATGCGCGGCTCCAGCGTCTGGGTATATCCGTTCGCCAGGTTCATATCGCGTTCGAAAATCAGCTTGCCGTCCATTTTGAACTGCGGCAGTACGCGGTTAACGGACTCTTCGAGATCGGTGCCGTAACGGGTGTTATACCAGTCCAGATTTTTCTGCTGATAATGGGTGGCCATCATCTTGGCTTCGGTATTCAGACTTGCCCAGTCGTTAGACAGCGGCAGGTTGATAGTCGGCTCAAGGTGAACACGCGTCGCTTCCGGCATGTCGGAGTTGGTGTTGACGAAGTGGACGGCCTGACCATAAACGCGGGTATCAAATGGACCGACGTCGTTCTGGTACCAGTTAACGTCCAACTGCGGCTCTGCGCCGTAAGTGCTACGTGTCTGGGTACTAAACACCTGGAACTGTTTGGTGGAAACGGTGGCGTTGAAGTTCTGAATGGCGTAACCGACGCTGAATTTCTGCGTTGCGTAGCCATCGGTACTTGAACCGTATTTGGAATCGAAATCGTTAAAGTAGTATGGGTCGCTGACTTTGGTGTAGTCGACGTTAAAACGCCACACCTGATCCATCACACCCGAATGTTGCCAGTAGTACAGCCAGCGGTGGCGATCGCCCTCAGTCGGATGCTCATCGTTGAACACTTTATCTGATGGCAGATAATCCAGCTCCATCAAACCGGTACCGGCCTTGGTCAAATAGCGGAACTCGTTCTGCCACTGAATATTGCCGCGCTTGTGGATATAGTGCGGCGTAATCGTGGCGTCCATGTTCGGCGCGATGTTCCAGTAATACGGCAGGTAGAACTCAAAATAGTTCGTGGTGCTGTATTTGGCGTTCGGGATCAGGAAACCTGAACGACGCTTATCGCCAATGGGCAACTGGAGATAGGGACTGTAGAAGACGGGCACTGGGCCGAGTTTAAAGCGCGCATTCCAGATCTCAGCAACCTGCTCTTCGCGGTCGTGGATGACTTCGCTACCGACGACGCTCCAGGTATTGGAACCTGGCAGGCAGGAGGTAAAGGAGCCGTTGTCCAGAATGGTGTAACGGTTTTCACCGCGCTGTTTCATCAGGTCCGCTTTACCGCGTCCCTGGCGACCCACCATCTGGTAATCACCTTCCCAGACGTTGGTATCTTTTGTATTCAGGTTTGCCCAGCCTTTCGGACCTTTCAGGATGACCTGATTGTCGTCATAGTGCACATTGCCCAGAGCATCCACGGTACGGACTGGCTCTGCCGCGCCCTCGGGTTGCTTCTGATGCAGCTGAACTTCGTCCGCCTGTAGACGGCTGTTACCCTGATTAATATCGACATTACCGGTAAAGGTCGCGTTATCAGGGTAATTCCCTTTCGCGTGGTCGGCATTAATCGTGACAGGTAAGTTATTGGTATCACCCTGCACCAGTGGGCGATCATAACTTGGAATGCCCAGCATACACTGCGAGGCAAGATCGGCGGCCATGCCCTGTTGGCTGTACAGAGCGGCGGCGATCATGGTGGCCAGGAGGGTGGGGATACGTTTTTTCATACGTTATATTTAGTGTTCCGTCATCAGTGGCTACGGCTTACAAACGCTCAGAGACTATCTTACTCATCTGCGCAGTGCCAGCGTTAATCCTGCCCGGTTACGAGTCAGAGTGTTAGGCTCGCTATCGAATGACGAGTATGATAATGCAAATTATAGGCGATGTCCCTCAATTGACCGTGGCTCGACCACTGAGATGATAGAGTTGCGTCGATACCTGGAACATGACTATACGGGGAGTATATGCAGTATTGGGGTAAAATAATTGGCGTCGCGTTCGCTTTATTGATGGGCGCAGGGTTCTGGGGCATCGTTCTGGGCCTGATTATCGGGCATATGTTTGATAAAGCGCGTAGCCGCAAGATGGCCTGGTTTGCCAATCAGCGCGAGCGTCAGGCGCTGTTTTTCGCAACGACTTTTGAAGTGATGGGGCATCTCACCAAATCAAAAGGTCGCGTCACCGAAGCAGACATTCAAATCGCCAGCGTGTTTATGGATCGCATGAGCCTGCACGGGGAATCCCGCGTTGCGGCGCAAAACGCGTTTCGTATCGGCAAGGCGGATAACTACCCGCTGCGCGAGAAAATGCGCCAGTTCCGCAGCATCTGTTTTGGCCGTTTCGATTTAATTCGGATGTTTCTCGAAATCCAGATCCAGGCGGCGTTTGCCGACGGTTCGCTACATCCAAACGAACGCGACGTGTTGTATGTGATTGCCGAAGAGCTGGGCATTTCCCGCATGCAGTTCGACCAGTTCCTGCGCATGATGCAGGGCGGAGCCCAGTTTGGTGGCGGTTATCAGCAGCAGTCTGCGGGCGGCGGCTGGCAGCAGACGCAGCGTGGTCCGACGCTGGAAGATGCGTGTAATGTGCTGGGCGTCAAAGCGACCGACGATGCGACGACCATCAAACGCGCCTATCGCAAGCTGATGAGCGAACATCACCCGGATAAACTGGTGGCGAAAGGTTTACCGCCAGAGATGATGGAGATGGCGAAGCAGAAAGCGCAGGAAATTCAGAAAGCGTACGAACTCATTAAAGAGCAGAAAGGCTTCAAGTAACATACGTTTGCCCGGCGAGCGCCGGGCAAACGGTTATGCTATACATCAAAAGTCAGCAGGGGCTTTAAACGTCATAAGATTGCCAAACTCCGGATGCGTTATTGTCAGCATCTGAGCATGCAATTGCAGGCGCGGCGCCATCGCCAGCGCTTCTGGCGTGGCGTAAAAACGATCCCCCAGAATCGGATGACCTAACGCCAGCATATGCACGCGCAGCTGGTGCGAGCGGCCGGTAATCGGTTTAAGCAGAATACGCGCGGTGTTATCCGCCGCGTAGTCCAGCACTTCATATTCCGTCTGCGCCGCCTTGCCGGTTTCAAAACAGACTTTTTGCTTAGGCCGGTTCGGCCAGTCGCAAATCAGCGGTAAATCCACCAGACCTTCTGCCTTTTCCGGGTGCCCCCAGATGCGCGCGACGTACTGTTTCTTTGGTTCACGATCGCGGAACTGGCGCTTTAACTCGCGCTCAGCCGCTTTGGTCAGAGCCACCACAATCACGCCGCTGGTTGCCATATCCAGGCGATGCACGGATTCGGCCTGCGGATAATCGCGCTGTACGCGCGTCATCACGCTGTCTTTATGCTCCTCCAGACGTCCCGGCACGGACAACAGGCCGCTGGGCTTGTTGACCACCATAATGTGCTCATCCTGATACAGAATGACCAGCCACGGGTCCATCGGCGGATTGTAGGTCTCCATGATCATGTCGCGCTCCGGTTACTGATGCGTCACAACGATCAGACGCAGGGCATCCAGTCGCCAGCTCGCCTGATCCAGGCTTTCCATGACCTGCTCACGGTTGCTTTCGATCGCAGCCAGCTCGTCGTCACGGATGTTTGGGTTCACCGCTTTTAACGCTTCCAGACGCGACAGTTCGGCCGAGAGCTTATCGTCCGCTTCGCTGCGAGCGGCGTCAATCAGCGCGCGCGCGGCTTTCTCAATCTGCGCTTCGCCCTGCTGCAGGATGGCGTGCACGTCCTGCTGAACGGCGTTCACCAGCTTGCTGCCTGTGTGACGGTTCACCGCGCTCAACTGACGGTTAAAGCTCTCAAACTCCACCTGTGCGGCGAGGTTGGTACCGTTTTTGTCGAGCATCAGACGCACTGGCGTCGCAGGCAGGAAGCGGTTGAGCTGCAGCTGTTTCGGCGCCTGCGCTTCAACTACGTAGATCAGCTCAAGCAGCAGCGTTCCGACAGGCAGCGCCTTGTTTTTCAGCAGGGAGATGGTGCTGCTGCCCGTATCGCCGGAAAGGATCAAATCCAGACCGTTGCGAATCAGCGGGTGTTCCCAGGTGATGAACTGCGCATCTTCGCGGGAAAGGGCCACATCGCGTTCGAAGGTGATGGTGCAACCATCTTCCGGCAGGCCAGGGAAGTCCGGTACCAGCATGTGATCGGACGGGGTCAGGACGATCATGTTTTCGCCGCGATCGTCCTGGTTGATACCCACGATATCAAACAGGTTCATTGCAAAGCTGATCAGGCTGGTGTCGTCGTCCTGCTCTTCGATGCTTTCGGCCAGGGCCTGCGCTTTTTCGCCGCCGTTGGAATGGATTTCCAGCAGACGGTCGCGCCCTTGCTCCAGCTGCAATTTCAGCGCATCGTGCTTCTCGCGACAGGATTTGATCAGGTCGTCGAAGCCCTCGGTCTCTTCGGGAGCCGCCAGATAACCGATCAGATCGCTATGTACCTGGTCGTAAATAGTGCGTCCGGTCGGGCAAGTATGTTCAAACGCATCCAGCCCTTCGTGGAACCAACGCACCAGTACGGACTGAGCGGTTTTTTCCAGGAACGGGACGTGGATTTGAATATCATGCGCCTGACCGATACGGTCCAGACGGCCAATACGCTGTTCCAGCAGATCCGGGTTAAACGGCAGATCGAACATCACCAGATGGCTGGCGAACTGGAAGTTACGGCCTTCGGAGCCAATTTCGGAACAGAGCAGAACCTGCGCTCCGCTGTCCTCTTCGCCGAACCAGGCCGCCGCGCGGTCACGTTCGATGATCGACATCCCTTCGTGGAACACGGCAGCGCGAATCCCTTCTCGCTCGCGCAGGACCTGCTCCAGCTGCAGCGCGGTGGCCGCTTTGGCGCAAATCACCAGCACTTTCTGCGAGCGGTGAGCCGTGAGATAACCCATCAGCCACTCAACGCGTGGATCGAAGTTCCACCAGGTTCCGGTATCGCCTTCGAATTCCTGGTAAATTTGTTCCGGATAGAGCATGTCGCGTGCGCGCTCTTCAGCACTTTTACGCGCCCCCATGATGCCGGAGACTTTAATCGCCGTCTGATACTGGGTTGGCAGCGGCAACTTGATGGTGTGCAGCTCGCGTTTCGGGAAGCCTTTCACGCCGTTACGGGTGTTACGGAACAACACGCGGCTGGTGCCGTGGCGGTCCATCAGCATCGAAACCAGCTCCTGACGCGCAGTTTCGGCGTCGTCGCGGTCGCTGTTGGCGGCGTGCAGCAACGGCTCAATGTCCTGCTCGCCAATCAGCTCGCTCAGGGTGTTGAGTTCGTCGTTAGAGAGGTGTTTCCCGGCCAGCAGAAGAGCGACAGCATCAGCGACCGGACGGTAGTTTTGCTGTTCTTCGACAAACACCGAGAAATCGTGGAAACGGTTTGGATCGAGCAGACGCAGACGGGCAAAGTGGCTTTCCAGACCCAGCTGTTCCGGCGTGGCGGTCAGCAGCAGAATACCCGGCACGCGTTCCGCCAGCTGTTCGATAGCCATATATTCACGGCTAGGCGCGTCTTCGCTCCACACCAGATGGTGCGCTTCGTCGACAACCATAATATCCCATTCGGCGTCGCACAGATGCTCAAGGCGCTGCTTGCTGCGGCGCACGAAATCGAGGGAGCAAATCACCAGCTGTTCCGTTTCGAACGGGTTATCCGCATCGTGCTGAGCTTCGGCGTAGCGTTCATCGTCAAACAACGAGAAGCGCAGGTTGAAGCGGCGTAGCATTTCGACCAGCCACTGGTGTTGCAGGGTTTCAGGCACCACAATCAGCACACGCTCGGCAGCGCCAGAAAGCAGCTGTTGATGCAGGATCATGCCCGCTTCGATGGTTTTACCTAAGCCCACTTCATCAGCCAGCAGTACGCGCGGTGCATGACGGCGACCGACATCGTGGGCGATGTTCAACTGGTGCGGGATCAGGCTGGTGCGCTGACCGCGCAGGCCGCTCCACGGCATACGGTACTGCTCGCTCTGGAACTTACGCGCGCGATAGCGCAGGGCAAAGCGGTCCATGCGGTCAATCTGACCGGCGAACAGACGGTCCTGCGGCTTGCTGAACACCAGGCGGCTGTCGAGTAAGACTTCGCGCAGGACGACATTCGTTTCTTCAGTATCCACTCGCGTACCGATGTAGGCGAGGATCCCATTCTCTTCTTTTACGTCTTCAATCTTCAGCTGCCAGCCTTCATGGCTGGTAACGGTGTCGCCCGGATTAAACATGACGCGGGTAACAGGGGAATCATTGCGTGCATACAGACGGTTTTCACCGGTGGCCGGGAACAGGATGGTGACCATACGCGCATCCAGCGCTACCACAGTTCCTAATCCAAGCTCGCTTTCTGTATCGCTGATCCAGCGTTGACCAAGTGTAAAAGGCATAGTTGTTCGGCTCTAATCTTTTAATTTGCAGGCAATAGTTCGACCACCGTCGAAAAGTGACGGCCATCGAAAAATGGGTCCGGGAATGGAAAGGGCGCTATGGTACTGGATGGCGGCGTTTTCGTCACGCGTCAAAATAGCCCCAGTTGCCCTGTCATGAGTGTAGCAAAATCATCGTCGACAAAGGGTAATATTCCATCGGCGACAGGCATGAGTTGACGCGTCAGATAGTGATCGTAATCCAGCGGTGAGTGCTGATAATCCACCGGCTCCGGGCCGCTGGTGGTCCAGACGTATTTGATGGTTCCCCGGTTTTGATATTGTGGCGCACGCCCGAGGCGCACGTTTTCCTCATCGGCCAGCCGTGCGGCGCGAACGTGCGGCGGAATATTGCGCTGATACTCCGCCAGCGGGCGGCGCAGGCGCTTGCGATACACCAGCTGACTGTCCAGCTCTCCGGCCAGCAGGCTGGCGATGGTCTCGCGGACATAATCCTGATACGGCTCGTTGCGGAATACGCGCAAATAGAGCGTTTGCTGGAACTGTTGCGCCAGCGGGGTCCAGTCGGTGCGAACCGTTTCCAGCCCTTTAAACACCATGCGCTGCGTATCGCCTTCCTGAATCAAACCGGCGTAACGCTTCTTGCTGCCCTGCTCGGTGCCGCGAATCGTCGGCATCAAAAAGCGGCTGAAGTGGGTTTCAAATTCAATCTCTAGCGCACTGGTTAACCGCTCTTTTTGCAAATGGTTTTGCCACCAGTCATTAATGAAAGCCACCAGATCGTTGCCGATTTTTGCGGCGGCCTCTTCGCTGTGCGCGCCTTTCAGCCAGACGAACGTCGAGTCCGTGTCGCCGTAGATCACGTCATAGCCCTGGGATTCCACCAGCGCTTTGGTCTGGCGCATGATCTCATGCCCGCGCATGGTGATCGAGGATGCGAGACGCGGATCGAAAAACCGGCACGCGCTGGTTCCGAGCACACCATAGAAGGCGTTCATGATGATTTTCAGCGCCTGAGAAAGGGGTTTGTTGTGCTGGCGCTTGGCCTCGTCGCGCCCGTGCCAGATCTGGCTGACGATCTCCGGCAGGCAGTGCTTTTCCCGCGAGAAACGCGCGCCGAGAAAACCTTCCGTACTGTGCGCGTCATCGGGCTGCGCCATGCCCTCAACCAGCCCGACGGGGTCGATCAAGAAGGTACGAATGATCGACGGGTACAGGCTTTTATAATCCAGCACCAGCACCGAATCATACAGTCCAGGCCGCGAGTCCATCACATACCCGCCGGGGCTGGCCTGCGGAGGCACTTCGCCGAGATTTGGCGCGACATAGCCCGCGCGGTGCATACGCGGTATATACAGATGCCCAAATGCAGCGACAGATCCGCCGTGACGATCGATAGCCAGGCCGTTTACGGTGGCGCGTTCCAGCAGGAACGGCATGATTTCCGTCTTATGGAAAATCCGCGTCACCAGCTCACAGTCTTTCAGGTTGTAGGTCGCCAGCGCCGGTTTGTCTTCGTTGAAGCGTCGGTCGATTTCGTCCATGCGATCCCAGGGATTGTCGATGGATTTCCCTTCTCCGAGCAGCTCCTGCGACACCGCTTCCAGCGAGAAAGATGAGAAACTCCAGAAAGCGGATTTGAGGGCGTCGATGCCGTCGATAATCACCCGGCCATTGGCCTGAGCGAAGAACACGCCG
The DNA here is from genome assembly GCF_002922995.1 of Lelliottia sp. 7254-16. Classification (NCBI taxonomy): domain Bacteria; kingdom Pseudomonadati; phylum Pseudomonadota; class Gammaproteobacteria; order Enterobacterales; family Enterobacteriaceae; genus Lelliottia; species Lelliottia sp. 7254-16. Next base: position 152,819 of record NZ_PQVS01000005.1, on the reverse strand, counting down.
TTCTTGAAACCGTGCTCGCGCCACTCCAGTTCGCTGTTGCCGCGCCCGAGCATCAGTGGGATGCGATACCGTTCGGCATGTTTTTGCAAAACGCGCAGGTCAAACTGCACTACGTTCCAGCCAATCAGTACATCAGGGTCGTGGGTGGCAAACCACTGGTTGAGTTTTTCGATCAACTGCGGGCGGCTGTTGACGTACTCCAGTTCGAAATCGAGAGCTGAGGCATCGCCATTTTCTGGCCCCAGCATATAAACAATCCGCTGGCCGCAGCCTTCCAGCCCGATGCAGTAGAGCTCGCCGTGGCGGGTGGTTTCGATATCCAGCGACACCCATTTCAGCGGCGGGCGGTAGTGGGGATTGGGTTTCAGACGGGCGTTGATCAGCCTGTCACCTTGCGGTGTGCCGTCGACCCAGACGGGGGCGGTGATAAAGCGCTCCATCAGGAAACGCTCAGGCGGACGAATGTCGGCTTCGTAGAGTGTCACGCCCGCTTCACGCAGCAGCTTTTCATAGCGCATCAGCTGGCGATGCGCGCGGCAATACAGCCCGTACACCGGCTGGCGGTGGAAATCTTTCAGTTCCAGCGGCGTGATGCGCCAGCCGTTTTCACCGCGCAATACCTCGCGCGTTTTTTCAACATGCTGTTCCGGGATAAAGGCCACGGACTCCTGCGGCGCAAGTGTGACGTTCAGCGGGCCGTCGTCCGTTGCCAGCCAGAATTCCACCTCGGTTCCCTGAGGAGTGTCCCGCCAGTGTCGGGTCAGTAAAAAGCCTTCTCGCGCCTGCGCCACGCCGTTATCCCATAAAACAAAACCAGGCGTGAGTATAGCCTGGTTTAATCGATTTCACTGATTTTTTGTACAGTACTTATTCGTCTCTCAGTTTCAAAATATTCTAATTCGAGAGTTTCTGATTTTTGAAACACACAATACCGCCGGTAGTTATCCGTATAATCCTTTTCATCGTAATAGCGCCACACGCAGTCGTATTGCTCAAAGCCGCCTTGTTTTTGGATAAAATCAATGAGCTGAGCCTTTTGTAGAACTCTATTCCCAATGTTTTTCCAGAGAATTGTTACAGTCATGTGCTGAGAGTCGGGATCATAAATATATCTGTATTCTGCATTTTCTGAGATCGCGGGAGCTTGTCGTAAACTAGTGGGGGTATATAGCCAGTAAGAAAAAATATCTGTGCGAGAATAATGATGTTCTCCGGTTGTCAGAGAAAACCATCCATAAATGAAAAATGATGGCATTAATAAAGCAACGAATAAGAGTAAGATCCATTTTTTCATTTTTACCAGACGTAATGAGGTTGGTGAGGGTTGAATAAGAAGTACATTGGGCGTTCGAAAGGATCATCTGAATAATTTTTTGTGTAGGATGACGTGATCGAACCATAAAGCTCATGGTTGATACGCGAACGATCGCTAAAGAAGTTATCGATAGGTCTGTTTCTAAATTGATTGAGAAAAAAATTATTGTACTCATGGCCGAACGGCTTAATGTAATTTAACCATGCAGGTAAATTTTTTCGGACAGGCTCGCCATGCTTCATAGGCGGATGCAAAGAGAACTGGAGTGGCGAAAACGTCGTATTCTTGTAATGCCCGATAGGACCGTGCGAATCCCATATCTGGATGGCGGTTTCATAGGATACAGGTTTCGCAAGCCAAAGTGGGTCTGGTCCCTTACCAAACACGCGATAGAAACCGACCAAATCTGACACTAAATCCTCAGCACTAAAGCCGCTATCGGTATACCAGTTAAAAAGGATCGAATTTTGCCATGCCTCGAACCTTATAGCTGTGCCATACATGATTGTTAATGCCACTCTTGCTTTTGATTCCGGCGATAAACACGCTTTCACCATGACCTGGGTATTAACGCCTGTATGAAACGTAAATTCATATCCAGGAAATCGTCCTTTTTTCGCCATTTCCTGATGATATGAGACCGGAAAGTACCAGTCACCATACTCTTCGAAATATTGGGGGTAAGACTCATTATCTAGCTTATCTTTTAATGCCCGGGCATCATTCCCCTGAGCATGACCCAAATCAATCCAGCCCAGCTTTTCCGTGTAAACTAATCCGCTATTACGGGTTGTTGAAAATACTCCATCGGTTATATCGCTGCGAGTGCTCATTATTCACCTCCCTTGTGGATTATTTTTATAGCAAAGGAGGTCTGGGGGAACAAATGTGATTTTTTTATTATTTCAACAAAACTATTGATAGATTATATCATTGATAGGGCGCCCGTATCGCAGACGCCCTAAAGGTTTTACTGCCCGTAATACGCCGTCGCCCCATGCTTGCGCAGATAGTGTTTATCCAGCAGCGTTTGCTGCATGTCCGGGAGCTGCGGTGACAGCTGGCGGCAGAAGATCCCCATGTAGGCGACCTCTTCGAGCACGATGGCGTTATGCACCGCGTCTTCGGCGTTTTTCCCCCATGCGAACGGGCCGTGGGAGTGAACCAGCACGCCAGGCATTTGTGCCGCGTCGATCCCCCGTTTTTCGAAGGTTTCGACAATCACGTTGCCCGTTTCCCACTCATATTCGCCGTTGATTTCGGCGTCGGTCATTTTGCGCGTGCAGGGGATAGAGCCGTAGAAATAGTCGGCGTGCGTCGTGCCCGTCGCCGGTATCGACTGCCCGGCCTGCGCCCAGATGGTGGCGTGGCGCGAGTGGGTGTGGACGATGCCGCCAATAGACGGGAATGACTGATACAGCAGGCGATGGGTTGGCGTATCGGAAGAGGGCTTTTTAGTCCCTTCGACGACTTCGCCGGTGGCGATGCTCACCACGACCATGTCCTCGGCGGTCATCACGCTGTAATCCACGCCAGAGGGTTTGATCACAAACACGCCTTGCTCACGATCGACGGCGCTGACGTTACCCCAGGTGAGGGTGACGAGGTTGTGTTTCGGCAGGGCCAGATTGGCTTCCAGCACCTGACGTTTGAGATCTTCTAACATTGTTGTCTCCATGCCGGGTGGCGCGCAGCGATCCCGGCCTACAGTATTTGTGCCCTCCCGTAGGCCCGGTAAGCGAAGCGCCACCGGGCAATCCGGCAGCGTGCTTAACGTTTTGAACCGTAATAGACTTCGTTCCAGCGCAGCGCATCTTTAAACGCTGGCAGACGGGTGTCGTTGTCGATAACGGTCAGCTCGATGTCATGCAGTTCCGCGAACTGACGCATATCGTTCAGATCCAGCGAATGGCTGAAGACCGTATGGTGTGCGCCACCGGCGACGATCCAGGCTTCGGATGCGGTCGGCAGATCCGGCTGTGCTTTCCACAGGGCGTTCGCCACCGGCAGTTTCGGCAAGGAATGCGGGGTCTCGACGGCATCCACGCAGTTCACCAGCAGGCGGAAGCGATCGCCCAGATCAATCAGGCTGGCGTTAATCGCCGGGCCGGTGCGGGTGTTGAAGATCAGACGGGCCGGATCGGCTTTGCCGCCGATGCCCAGGTACTGCACATCGAGGATCGGTTTCTCTTCGACGGCGATGGAAGGGCACACTTCCAACATGTGCGAGCCCAGCACCAGATCGTTGCCGTTCTCAAAGTGGTAGGTGTAATCCTCCATAAACGAGGTGCCGCCCTGTAGACCGGTCGACATCACCTTCATGATGCGAAGCAGGGCGGCGGTTTTCCAGTCGCCTTCGCCCGCAAAGCCGTAGCCTTGCTGCATCAGACGTTGTACCGCCAGGCCGGGCAGTTGTTTCAGGCCGTGGAGGTCTTCAAAAGTGGTGGTAAAAGCGTGGAAACCGCCCTGTTCCAGGAAGCGTTTCATGCCTAACTCAATGCGCGCCGCATCGATGACGTTCTGACGTTTGTCGCCGTTGATCTGCGCCGCTGCGGTCAGGCGATAGCTGCTTTCGTATTCATCGACCAGCGCGCTGATGTCGCCCTCGCTGATTTCATTCACTACCTGCACCAGGTCGCCCACGGCCCAGGTGTTAACCGAGAAACCGAACTTAATCTGCGCGGCGACTTTATCGCCGTCCGTCACCGCCACTTCGCGCATGTTGTCGCCAAAACGCACCACTTTCAGATGGCGGGTATCCTGTTTCGATACCGCCTGGCGCATCCAGGAGCCGATGCGCTGCTGGGCGTGTTGATCCTGCCAGTGGCCAGTCACTACGCCGTGCTGCTGGCGCATACGCGCGCCGATGAAGCCGAACTCGCGGCCGCCGTGCGCGGTCTGGTTCAAGTTCATAAAGTCCATGTCGATGCTGTCCCACGGCAGGGAGGCGTTGAACTGGGTATGGAACTGGAGAAGCGGTTTGTTAAGGATCGTCAGACCGTTGATCCACATTTTGGCCGGAGAGAAGGTGTGCAGCCACACTACCATCCCGGCGCATTTATCGTCGTAGTTGGCGTCGCGGCAGATGTTAGTGATCTCATCCGGCGTGGTGCCGAGCGGTTTCAGCACCAGTTTGCACGGCAGTTTGGCCTCGGCGTTCAGGGCATTAACCACGTGTTCCGCGTGTTTCGTCACCTGTTGCAGCGCTGCCGGTCCGTATAAATGCTGGCTGCCAATGACAAACCACACTTCATAATTGTTAAAAATGCTCATTATCGTGTCCTTAATGTGTCAGGGTTGCCGGTTTTTCCGCGGTGTTTTTGGCCGGGGCGGCGACAGGGAGATAGTGTTGTTCGGCGCTTTTCGACCATTGCAGGTAGCGCTGATAAAGCTGTTCGAAGCGTTGAGCCTGTGCGGTGCGAGGCTGGAGCGTGCTTTCGACGGCACTCGCCATATGTTGCTGCGCGGTCGGGATATCCGCGTGAACGCCTGCCGCCACGGCGGCGAAAATGGCAGCACCGAGGGCACAGCACTGATCGGAGGCGACGATTTGCAGCGGACGGTTCAGCACGTCGCAGCAGGCCTGCATGATGACCGGGTTTTTACGCGCGATACCGCCGAGCGCCATCACCTCGTTGACCGCGATGCCCTGTTCGGTGAAGCACTCCATGATGGCGCGTGCGCCAAAGGCGGTGGCTGCAATCAGGCCGCCAAACAGCGCGGGCGCGTCGGTTGCCAGGTTGAGGTCGGTAATCACGCCTTTGAGACGCTGGTTAGCAAACGGCGTACGGCGGCCGTTAAACCAGTCGAGCACCACCGGGAGATGATCCAGCGACGGGTTTTTGGCCCAGGCTTCGGTGAGTTGCGGGAGAAGCTGTTTTTTGCTGGCAGCGATCTGAGCTTTCAGCTCTGGATGGGTTTCCGCCAGCTGATCCAGCGGCCAGCCGAGTACGCGGCCAAACCAGGCGTAGATATCACCGAAGGCCGATTGCCCCGCTTCCAGACCGATAAAATCAGGCACTACGCTGCCGTCAACCTGTCCACAAATGCCTTTCACCGCGCGATCGCCGACGGTGGCTTTATCGGCGGTGAGGATGTCGCAAGTCGACGTGCCAATGACTTTCACCAGCGTGTTCGGCTGTGCGCCTGCGCCAACGGCACCCATATGGCAGTCGAACGCGCCGCCGGAAATGGCGACATTTTGCGGCAAGCCCAGACGCTGCACCCACTCTTCGCTGAGCGTGCCGACCGGAATATCAGCGGTATAAGTGTCGGTAAACAGTGGGTATTTCAGGCTTTGATTGATGAGTGGGTCGAGTTCATCAAAGAACGCCGCCGGAGGCAGTCCGCCCCAGCTTTCATGCCACAGTGATTTATGCCCGGCGCTGCAGCGTCCACGGCGAATATCCTGCGGACGGGTGGTGCCTGACAGCAGCGCAGGCACCCAGTCACATAGCTCAATCCACGACACCGCGGCCTGTGCCACGTCGCGATCGGCGCGGGTGACATGTAAAATTTTTGCCCAGAACCACTCGCTGGAATAAATTCCGCCAATGTAACGGGAGTAGTCCACCTTGCCGGATTGATGGCACAAACGGGTGATGGCTTCGGCCTCTTCAACCGCAGTATGGTCTTTCCACAGTACGAACATGGCGTTCGGGTTGTCGGCAAACTCAGGGCGTAGCGCTAGCACGCAGCCTTCGGCATCTACCGGAGCAGGTGTAGAGCCGGTGCTGTCGACGCCAATCCCGACGATCTCCGCACGTTGCGATTCGCTCAGTTCGGCGAGGACGGTTTTGATCGCCGCTTCCATCGATTCGATGTAATCGCGCGGATGATGGCGGAACTGATTATTTGGCGCATCGCAGTAACGCCCCTCTTGCCAGCGCGGATACCACTCAACGCTGGTCGCTATTTCTTGGCCCGTACCACACTCCACCGCCAGGGCGCGTACCGAGTCACTGCCAAAATCGAGGCCAATCGCAATTGCCATTTATGTTGCTCCATCAAAAAACGGGTATGGATCAACATTAGAGATTGGGGGCGAAAATCGTCAGGCAGGATTCGCTAATCTTATGGATTAAATTGCTGTTGAGGTGGAAAGTGTGACGCCGTGCAAATATTCAATGTGGACATTTCTGCCGCAGTTATAGACACTTTTGTTACTGCTGATGTGCACGATGTCGCGGATAAATCTGGGGTAAAGGCTGAGGAAAAGCGGAGTTAAAAGAGCGGACATACGATTGGGATCTTTTAACGACTCGTTTTAAGGCAGTTTTTATCGATATGGACAATTTGTTTCCTTATTGACCGTCGGGAGTCACCTGTTTATGGCTGAAATACAAAACGATCCCCTGTTGCCGGGTTACTCCTTCAACGCCCATCTGGTGGCGGGTTTGACCCCCATCGAAGCCGACGGCTACCTCGACTTTTTTGTCGATCGCCCGCTGGGTATGAAAGGCTACATTCTGAATATTACCGTGCGCGGCGAAGGGGTGATTGAAAATAACGATCGGCAGTTTATCTGTCGCCCAGGCGATATATTGCTGTTTCCGCCGGGGGAGATTCACCACTATGGCCGCCATCCCGATGCGAAAGAGTGGTATCACCAGTGGGTCTATTTCCGCCCGCGCGCCTATTGGCAGGAGTGGCTTGCGTGGCCGGCGATTTTTGCCCATACCGGTTTTTATCGCCCCGACGAGGCGCACCAGGCGCAGTTCCGCGAGCTGTTTGCGCAGATTATCGAGGCCCAGGCGGGCGGGCGCTATGCCGAACTGCTGGCGATAAATCTGCTGGAACAGCTGCTGTTGCGTCGCATGGAGGCGATTAACGAATCGCTCAATCCGCCGTTGGATAACCGCGTGCGCGATGCCTGTCAGTACATTAGCGATCATCTGTCGGACAGCCAGTTTGATATTGCGGGCGTGGCGCAGCACGTCTGTTTGTCGCCGTCGCGCCTGTCGCACCTGTTCCGCCAGCAGCTCGGCGTGAGCGTCCTGAGCTGGCGCGAGGATCAACGCATCAGCCAGGCCAAACTGCTGCTCAGCACCACGCGGATGCCGATCGCCACCGTCGGGCGTAACGTTGGCTTTGAAGATCAGCTCTATTTTTCGCGCGTCTTTAAGAAATGCACCGGCGCCAGCCCGAGCGAATTCCGCGCCGGGTGTGAATAAAACGTAAATAAAACTAAACAAACAGGTGAAGTCTGGCGGCACCCGGTAAACTATTCAGACAATTGTTGTCTTGACGCGGCAGGATGCACTTCGCAGAATCCGTGCTTCGTTATCTGACCGGAATCGTTATGCAGGCATTGCTGGAACATTTTATTACGCAGTCCGTCGCCTACTCGCTGCTTGCCGTCGCGCTAGTGGCTTTCCTTGAATCGCTGGCGCTGGTCGGGCTGATTTTACCCGGTACGGTAATGATGGCAGGCCTCGGAGCGCTGATCGGCAGCGGCGAGGTTAACTTCTGGCAGGCGTGGATGGCCGGTATTATCGGCTGTTTGCTGGGCGACTGGATCTCTTTCTGGTTAGGCTGGCGCTTCAAAAAGCCGCTGCATCGCTGGTCGTTCATGAAAAAGAACAAAGCGCTGCTCGATAAAACCGAACATGCCCTGCATCAGCACAGCATGTTTACGATCCTGATCGGACGGTTTATTGGGCCAACGCGGCCGATTGTGCCGATGGTTGCCGGGATGCTGGACCTGCCTGTCGCAAAGTTTCTTCTGCCGAACATCATCGGCTGTATCCTGTGGCCGCCGCTCTATTTCCTGCCGGGCATTCTTGCCGGTGCGGCGATTGATATTCCTGCCGATGCGCAAAGCGGTCATTTTAAATGGCTGTTGCTCGCCACCGCGCTATTACTGTGGGTGGCGGTGTGGTTGTGCTGGAGATTGTGGCGCAGTGCGAAAGCGGGGACCGATCGTCTGACCCACTATCTGCCGCGTGGCCGCCTGATGATGCTTGCTCCCCTGACGCTCGGGATCGCCGTGGTGGCGCTGGTGGCGTTGATTCGTCATCCATTGATGCCGGTGTATGGCGAGATTTTGTTGAAGGTGGTGAGCCGGTAGTTTATCGCCCGGTGGCGCAGGCCTACAGCGGCCCGAACGGCGGTGCGGCCTGATATTGCCCGATGGCGCTACGCTTATCGGGCCTACAAGGGCTCGAATGACTAAACATGGTGCGGTCTGATATTGCCCGGTGGCGCTTCGTTTACCGTTCCTACAAGGGCTCGAACCGTAGGCCGGATAAGGCGTAGCCGCCATCCGGCGTTTTTACTGCGGCACGATTCCCAACAACGCTGAGGCACTCGCCTTCCCACTTACCAGCTCTTGCGTTTCCCCGTCCCACGCAATGCGTCCGTCGGCGATCACCACAGAGCGCGCCGCGATCCGCGCGGCGTCTTCTACGCTGTGCGACACCATCAGCATGGTCAGGTTCTTCTGCTGGCACACCTCCTTCACCAGCAACAGCATCTCCTGGCGTAGCGCCGGGTCGAGGGCGGAGAAAGGTTCGTCGAGGAGTAAAATCGGCTGTTCGCGAACCAGACAGCGGGCTAGCGCGACGCGCTGACGCTGGCCGCCGGAAAGCTCACCCGGCAGTCGGTCGAGAAATTCATTCAGTCCCATTTGCTGCGCGATAGTGTCCAGTTTCTCACGCTGAGCCGCGGTCAGCTTGAGGCCGGGATTCATCCCTAAGCCGATATTCTGGCGCACCGTCAGATGGGTAAACAGGTTGTTTTCCTGGAACAGCATCGACACCGGGCGCTGGGAAGGCGGCGTGAGGGTGTGGGTCTGCCCGTCAATCACCATCTCCCCGCGTGCCGGAGGCAAGAAACCTGCAATCAGATTCAGTAGCGTGCTTTTCCCTGCACCGCTCGGGCCGAGGATCGCAATCATCTCCCCGCGCTCGACGGAGAGCGTAAAGCGCATCGGCAGATGCTGATAAAGCCAGGTTACATCAGTCAGTTTTAGCATCGCGCCCCGGAAGTTTTTCGATAACGGTAAAGAGGGTAAAGCACAGCAGCAGCAGGAGCAGGGCGGTGACCGCGCCATCCTGACTGCGATACGAGCCAATCTGCTGATACAGCCAGAACGGCAGGGTGCGGAAATCGTCGTTGCCAAACAGCGCCACTACGCCGAAATCGCCAATCGACAGCACGCTGGCAAACGCCAGCGCCTGTGCCAGTGGGCGCTTCAGAGCGCGGAGTTCCACCACCTTCAACCGCTGCCAGCCGCGCATATCCAGTGACTGACAGAGCAGCGTGTAACGGGCGCTCAGATCGCGCATCGGATTTTCCAGCACTTTCAGCGCGTAGGGGATAGCCATCAGCGCGTTGGTGAAGATAACGATCCCGTCGGCATGGTCAGGTAATCCGAGGGTACTGTTGAACAGTAAAAAGAATCCGGTCGCCAGCACAATGCCTGGCATCGCCAGAATCAGCATTCCACTCAGCTCAAGTGCCTGTCCGAAGATGCGGGACTGGCGGGCGTACAGTTCGCGACTGCTCCACAGCAGCATCATGGTCAGCACAACGCACAGCAACCCGGCCCCCAGGGCGATCCGCAGTGACGTCCACAGCGCCTGCCACAGCACCGGCTGTTGCAGCACGGATAACAGATTCAGATTAAGACCGTCTACCACCACTGCCAGCAGCGGCGGGAGGAGTAATAAGAGCGCGAGGGCGATCAGCACGAGATCGCTCAGACGGCTGCGCAGGCTGTCCTGCGGGTCGCGCCAGCCGTTCACCTGATGACTGCCGACGGCAATCGCCTTGCTCAGGCGCTGGCTGAGCAGCACCAGCCCCAGGCAGCAGAACATCTGAATCATTGCCAGCAGCGCCGCGCGGCCTGGATCGTAGTCAAAGCTCAGCGCCTGATAGATCGCCAGTTCAATAGTGGTCGCCTGCGGCCCGCCACCAAGCGACAGCACGGTGGCAAAGCTGGCGAAACAGAGCATAAAAATCAGTGCCGCAACGGGCGGGATCTGCCGACGAAGCCACGGCCACTCGACAAAGCGGAAGAAGGCAAAACCGCGCATCCCGAGCTGGGCCGCCAGCTGGCGCTGCTCGCCGGGAATGTTTTCCAGCGCTTGCAGGAACAGGCGCGTCGCCATCGGCATATTAAAGAATACGTGAGCGAGTAAAATGCCCTGCAGGCCGTAAGGGGAGAAACTCCATTCGATGCCAAGCGCATTCAACAGCGTGGCGATCCACCCCTGTCGTCCGTACACGCTCAAAATGCCAAACACAGCGACCAGCACGGGCAGAATTAAGGTCATTGCGCACAGGCGCAACAACGCCTGTCGGCCAGGGAAACGCCGACGGTACAGGGCCCGCGCCAAAAAAATCGCCGGGACGACAGAAAGCAATGCCGAGAGAAACGCCTGCCAGAAGGAGAAGCGCACCACGTGCCAGAGATAGCTATCCTGCCACAGCGCGGCGATATCGCTTTCCGGTGCGTTCAGCCACAGGGCAAGAAAAGCCCCCAGGCTCACCACCACCATCAGCGTGGCGGCAGTCAGCCCAGGGAGCAGCCAGTCGGGAATTAACGGCTGACGGCGCGTTGCCATTCACTGATCCAGGCGGCGCGCTGAGTGGAAACCTGCTGTGGAGTAAATTCCAGCGTGGTTTGCGGTTTGCTCAGCTGATCAAAGCCGGCGGGCAGCGTCACGTCGGTCACTGGGTACATCCAGTTGCCGGTCGGGATCGCATTCTGGAACGCAGGAGAGACCATAAATTTCAGGAACTTTTCTGCCAGTTCTGGCTGTTTGCTGGCGGCGGTACGCGCGGCGACTTCCACCTGCAGATAATGGCCTTCGGCAAAGTTTGCGGCGGCGTAGTTGTCTTTTTTCTCTTCGATGATGTGATAGGCCGGAGAGGTGGTGTAGCTCAGAACCAAATCGCTTTCACCTTTCAGGAACAGGCCGTAGGCCTCACTCCAGCCTTTGGTGACGGTGACGGTTTTGGCCGCCAGTTTTTGCCAGGCTTCAGGGGCTTTATCGCCGTACACTTTTTGCATCCATAGCAGCAAGCCCAGGCCTGGCGTGCTGGTGCGCGGGTCCTGATAAATTACGCGCCATTTCTGGTCGCTCTCAACCAGTTCTTTCAGGCTTTTCGGCGGATTCTTGAGCTTGTTTTTGTCATAGACGAAGGCGAAGTAGCCGTAATCGAAGGGCACGAAGGTGTCATTTTTCCAGCCGCCTGGAACGCTCACCGCATCGGTGGCGATCCCACTTTTGGCGAACAGATTGGTTTGCGAGGCCGCTTCCAACAGATTGTTGTCGAGACCCAGCACCACGTCGGCTTTGCTGTTTTTGCCTTCCATCCGCAGACGGTTCAGCAGGGAGACGCCATCTTCCAGCGCCACGAATTTCAGTTCGCAGTTGCAATCGGCTTCAAAGGCTTTTTTGACCACCGGGCCAGGGCCCCAGTCGGCGGCAAAGGAGTCGTAGGTGTAGACCGTCAAAACGGGTTTGGCAAAAGCAGGCAGCGCGAACAGCGCCAGCAGGGGGAGAACTTTTTTTAACACTTTGCACCTCAAAGTTGAGTGGCAAAGGATTTTGAGCGACAGCCTCAAATCCCTTCGCCGGCGTTATCCGGATCAGGTTCGACGGGTATTATCTCAGCGCACATCGTTGATGCAGCACCCCGTTGAGAACGGCGGTATTGTAATGATTTGGTGAATATTACGAAAGTGTTATGGTTCCGGCGGCGCAAACCAGGCTGATTTAAAGTCAAACCAGCCGAGGGTGTTCATGCGCAGGCCGCGCATACTGCGCTGTCCCTGAATCATTAGCCAGTGGTGGATCAGCGGCACCATCGCCTGCTGGGCCAGCAGTTGCTGGCACCAGACCGCCAGATTCATATCGCCCGCTCGCCACTGGGCGGCGTCTTGCTGCCAGTCGCGGGCGATGCAGTGCTGGATCAGCGGCGTTTCATACAGATGCGAGAATAACGAGAAATCGAGCGGCAGGGTGAAGTTCGCGCTGTTGAGCCAGATATCGCTCACCGCTTCGCCGCGATGCCATTCGTCGTATTCCACTTCCTGAATGTCTAGCACCACCCCTTCCGCGGCCAGCAGTTTACTCATGATGCGGGCGATAAACCGGTGCTCAACGTGTTCGCGATAATAGGTCAGGGTAATGGATTCCAGCCCGGCAGGCTTTTCGCACCGCCCCGGACGGGCGTGGTGCCAGCGCGGCAGCAGCCCGTAGGCCGGGAACCAGTAGGTCTGATGCTGATCTTCCGCCTGATAGATAAGATTGGCAGGTGCGAGGATTTGGCTGACCCACTGGCGCACTTCGGGGCTGGCGCCCCGGTGGGTGCGAGCATCGAACAATAGATAGTAGCAGCCCTCTTCCAGACGGCTTTCGATCGCTTTTTCGCCGTCGGTCGGGCCTTCCAGCGTCAGGCCGGGGCTGAACTCTTCGCTGATCTCCGGCAGCACCCAGACATTCACTTCATCAATCAATGCGCGATAGCCAAAATAGTCATCGAAGGCACGAATTTTCAGCTGATTGTTATTATTGCGCGTCACCGCGTAAGGGCCGGTTCCTACCGGCTGACTGGCGAAATTCGCCATCGACCCCCACTCGTGCGGCAAAATCATCGACGGAATATGGCCCATCAGCCACGGCAACCACTGGTCTGGCTCGGAAAGCTCAATATCCAGCGTCCAGGCGGTAGGGGAGTGAATGTGCGTAATGTGGGAGTAGAGCGGCAGCTCGCGGGCGCGTTGCAGGGAGGCAATAACGTCGTCCATCTCCAGCTCGCGGCCATGATGAAAATGAATACCGGGGCGTAAAAAAAAGCGCCAGTGTAACGGGGATAATTGCTGCCAGTGATGGGCGATATCGGCTTCCAGTTCCCCATTTTCCTCATTTATACGCGTCAGGCCGCTAAATATTTGTCTCGCCATGTGCGTTTCGGAACGACGTAAGGCGCTGCCGGGCAGCAGGTTTTTCATCGGACGATAGTAAAGCACGCGCAGGATGTGCTTGCCCTGGCGGAAGCTGCGGCCCAGATGAGAGACCAGCATCTGGCGCACGGCGGCTTTGTCGCCCACCAGTTGCACCAGCTGATCGATGCGGTCCTGCTCCAGCAGGTCTTCGGCGCGCTGTTGCTGGAGTGCCAGCCCGGTATAAAGGAAGGTTAAGCGCGAGCGCTTTCCGCGTCCGGCCTCCGCCTCCCAGCTGAGCCATCCCTGCTGCTGCATGGTGTTGAGTAGCGTTCGCATATGGCGGCGCGAGCAGTTCAGCAGTTCTGCCAGTTCGCTCAACGTGGTCTCTTTCGGCTGGCCTTCGCAGCATTGCCAGAGGCGGATGAATTGTTGTTGCAGACGACCAGACGGCATAAAAGGGGAACTCCTGACAAAAAATCAGCAATTTATTATTCCTCATAATAAGCCAATAATTGATTTCGATGAAGTGAGGAGGTGAATATGAAGAGGTCTACCGCACGTCAGTTTTATCAGCAGTACTTTTCAGCGACAAAAGGAGTGTCCTGGCTGGCCCGCCAGTGTGCAGAACAGCGCCTGAAAATGCTCGAAGATCTGATGCAGTGGGATGTTACGAATCCGACCTCTTCCCGCTGACTTGCCTCGATCATGTGTGACTGAGTATTGGTGCTTATCACCCGCCAGCAAAATGTTTTTGCTGGCTTTTTTCGTTTACACTGCCTCCTGATTTCGCTCCTCTTTGACAAGGAACTGCGCATGCTCTGGTTGATGACGATGGGCCGCCGCCTTAACGGCGTGTATGCCGCTTTTATGCTGGTGGCCTTTATGATGGGCGTCGCGGGTGCGCTGCAAGCGCCGACGCTGAGCCTGTTCCTGAGTCGCGAAGTGGGCGCACAGCCTTTTTGGGTGGGCCTGTTTTATACGGTCAACGCCATCGCCGGGATTTTGGTTAGCCTTGCGCTGGCGAAACGCTCTGACAGCAAGGGCGATCGCCGCAAACTAATCCTCTTTTGCTGCGCGATGGCCATCGGCAACGCGCTGCTGTTCGCTTTCAACCGCCACTATCTGACGCTGCTCACCTGCGGTGTGCTGCTGGCGTCGCTCGCCAATACCGCCATGCCGCAGCTCTTTGCGCTGGCGCGTGAGTATGCGGATAACTCGGCGCGAGAAGTGGTGATGTTCAGCTCGGTGATGCGTGCCCAGCTTTCGCTGGCGTGGGTCATTGGCCCGCCGCTGGCTTTTATGCTGGCGCTGAATTACGGTTTTACGATGATGTTCTCGATCGCGGCGGGGATTTTTGCCATCAGCCTGGTGCTCATCGCGTGCGTATTGCCGTCCGTCGCCAGGGTCGAACAGGCTACAGATACGCCCGTCACCCAGGTGAGCGGCTGGAGTAACAAAAACGTCCGTATGCTGTTTATCGCTTCGACGCTGATGTGGACCTGCAACACTATGTACATCATCGATATGCCACTGTGGATCAGTAGCGATCTGGGGCTGCCGGATAAGCTCGCGGGGATTTTGATGGGCACCGCCGCCGGGCTGGAGATCCCAGCGATGATCCTCGCGGGCTATTACGTGAAACGCTTTGGCAAGCGCCGGATGATGGTGATCGCGGTGGCGGCTGGCGTGCTGTTTTATCTTGGGTTAATTCTGTTCCATTCCCGCGAGGCGCTGCTGGCGTTGCAGTTGTTTAATGCGATTTTTATCGGGATTGTCGCCGGGATTGGTATGCTCTGGTTCCAGGATCTGATGCCCGGACGTGCGGGTTCAGCCACCACACTTTTCACTAACAGTATTTCGACCGGCGTGATTCTGGCGGGGGTGATTCAAGGGGCGCTGGCGCAGAGCTACGGTCACTTTGCGGTGTACTGGGTGATTGCGGGAATATCGCTGGTGACGCTGGGGCTGACGTTGCGCGTCAGGGATGTTTAGTTTTGCCGGGTGGCGGCTTCGCCTTACCCGGCCTACAAACCAAACAAAATGGCCCGCTTTCGCGGGCCTTTTTCGTTAACGCATAAACGCCGGTTGTTTGTTTTCGTAGGTCGCAATCGACTCTTCGTGTTGAAGGGTCAAACCGATGCTGTCCAGACCGTTAATCATGCAATGGCGGCGGAAATCATCGATTTTAAAGCTGTAGGTTTTTTCACCTGCTTTCACCACCTGCGCTTCCAGATCCACTTCAAACGAAATGCCCGGATTGGCTTTCACCAGCGCG
Source organism: Lelliottia sp. 7254-16 (assembly GCF_002922995.1). Classification (NCBI taxonomy): domain Bacteria; kingdom Pseudomonadati; phylum Pseudomonadota; class Gammaproteobacteria; order Enterobacterales; family Enterobacteriaceae; genus Lelliottia; species Lelliottia sp. 7254-16. Next base: position 137,330 of record NZ_PQVS01000005.1, on the reverse strand, counting down.
AACAGCTCATCGACCTGCTCATCGCTCAGGGTCACCGGCAGCAGCTGATTGTTGAAGCTGTTGCCGTAGAAGATGTCGGCAAAGCTCGGGGCGATCACCACTTTAAAACCGTAGTCGGTCAGTGCCCACGGCGCGTGTTCACGGGAAGAACCACAGCCGAAGTTTTCACGCGCTAACAGAATCGATGCGCCTTTAAATTCCGGGAAGTTCAGGACGAACTCAGGATTCGGCTTCTGACCTTCATCGTCGAGAAAACGCCAGTCATTGAACAGGTGGGCACCAAATCCGGTGCGAGTGACTTTCTGCAAAAACTGCTTCGGAATAATGGCGTCCGTATCCACGTTCGCCGCATCCAGCGGGACAACCCGGCCCGTATGTTGGGTAAATTTCTCTGCCATGATTGTCTCCTTATTTCAAACCACGAATATCGGCAAAATGACCGGTGACAGCTGCCGCTGCCGCCATCGCCGGGCTGACCAGATGGGTGCGTCCACCACGACCCTGGCGGCCTTCAAAGTTACGGTTGCTGGTAGATGCGCAGCGCTCGCCTGGATTCAGACGGTCGTTGTTCATCGCCAGGCACATGGAGCAGCCGGGTAAACGCCACTCAAAACCGGCTTCGATAAAGATCTTATCCAGACCTTCGGCTTCCGCCTGCGCTTTTACCGGGCCGGAGCCTGGTACCACCAGCGCCTGCACGCCAGGAGCCACTTTACGGCCTTTGGCAATTTCCGCCGCCGCGCGCAAATCTTCGATACGGGAGTTGGTGCAGGAGCCGATAAACACTTTATCGATCGCCACGTCCGTCAGCGGCACGCCCGGTTTCAGGCCCATATAGGCCAGCGCTTTCTCGGCGCTCGCACGTTCAACCGGATCGGCAAACGAGGCCGGATCGGGGATGTTGTCGTTGACGGAAATCACCTGGCCTGGGTTGGTGCCCCAGGTGACCTGCGGGGCGATCTCTTCGGCCTGCAGCGTCACCACGGTGTCGAAGGTCGCGCCGTCGTCAGTTTGCAGGGTTTTCCAGTATTGCACCGCATCGTCGTAATCTTTGCCTTTCGGCGCGTGCAGACGGCCTTTCACATAGTTAAACGTGATGTCGTCTGGCGCAACCAGACCGGCTTTGGCGCCCATCTCAATTGCCATGTTACACAGCGTCATGCGGCCTTCCATGCTCAGTGCACGGATAGCATCACCGCAGAATTCCACGACGTGGCCGGTACCGCCTGCGCTACCGGTTTTACCGATAATCGCCAGCACGATATCTTTGGCGGTAATACCCGGTGCCGCTTTGCCATTGACTTCGATTTTCATGGTTTTCGCGCGGCCCTGTTTCAGGGTTTGCGTCGCCAGAACGTGCTCCACTTCAGAGGTGCCGATACCAAACGCCAGCGCACCGAACGCGCCGTGGGTGGCGGTGTGGGAGTCGCCGCAGACGATGGTCATGCCCGGCAGGGTGATGCCCTGCTCAGGCCCCATTACGTGGACGATGCCCTGATACGGATGATTCAGGTCGTAAAGCTCAACGCCGAACGCGTTGCAGTTCTTGATCAGCTCCTGCATCTGGATACGCGCCATTTCGCCGGACGCGTTGATATCTTTGGTCTGGGTCGAAACGTTGTGATCCATCGTGGCAAAAGTTTTACCCGGCTGGCGAACCGGACGGTTGTGCGCGCGCAGGCCATCGAATGCCTGCGGGGACGTCACTTCGTGAACCAGATGACGGTCGATGTACAGCAGCGGGGTTTCGTTTTGTGCCTCAAAAACCACGTGAGCATCAAACAATTTTTCGTATAACGTCTTCGCCATGATTACACCCCTTCAGCGACATAGCGGGCAATGATATCGCCCATTTCATCAGTACTGACCGCCGCCGCGCCGCGCGCTAAATCGCCGGTGCGGATGCCTTCTTCTAATGCGCGGTTGATGGCGCTTTCAATAGCGTCTGCCGCGTCGTTCGCATTCAGGCTATAGCGCAACAGCAGGGCCAGCGACAGGATCTGTGCAATCGGGTTGGCGATGTTTTTACCCGCGATATCCGGAGCAGAACCGCCCGCTGGCTCGTACAGACCAAACCCTTCTTCGTTCAGGCTGGCGGACGGCAGCATGCCCATCGAGCCGGTGATCATCGCGCACTCGTCAGACAGAATATCGCCGAACAGGTTGGAGCACAGCAGCACGTCAAACTGCGACGGGTCTTTGATCAACTGCATGGTGGCGTTGTCGATGTACATGTGTGCCAGCTCAACGTCCGGATACTCTTTGGCGATTTCGTTGACGATTTCGCGCCACAAAATCGAAGATTGCAGAACGTTAGCTTTATCAATGGAGGTCACTTTGTGACGGCGTTTACGCGCAGACTCAAAGGCGATGCGGGCAATGCGTTCGATTTCAAAACGATGATACACCTCGGTATCAAACGCTTTCTCGTGCTGACCGCTGCCTTCGCGACCTTTTGGCTGGCCGAAATAGATGCCACCGGTTAATTCACGCACGCACAGAATGTCGAAGCCGTTGGCGGCAATATCGGCACGCAGCGGGCAAAACTCTTCCAGCCCCTGATACAGCTTCGCCGGACGCAGGTTGCTGAACAATTTGAAGTGCTTACGCAGCGGCAGCAGCGCGCCACGCTCTGGTTGCTCTGCTGGCGGCAGGTGTTCCCATTTCGGGCCGCCAACGGAGCCGAACAAGACCGCATCAGCGTTTTCACAGCCTTCAACGGTGGCTTTCGGCAGTGGAGTGCCGTGGTTATCAATCGCAATGCCACCCACATCATAGTGGCTGGTGGTGATTTTCATCGCGAAACGTGCGCGAATGGCTTCCAGGACTTTCAGGGCTTGTGTCATCACTTCCGGGCCAATTCCATCGCCCGGCAACACGGCAATATGGTAATTCTTCGACATTACACGGTTTCCTTATTGTTCTCTTTATTCTGAGCTTTGCGTTGCAATTCTTTTTCGACTTCGGCGGCGCGCCAAATGTTGTTCAGAACGTGAACCATCGCTTTGGCGGAGGATTCAACGATATCCGTCGCCAGACCGACGCCGTGGAAACGGCGGCCATTGTAGGTGACGACGATATCGACCTGACCGAGTGCGTCTTTGCCGTGGCCTTTGGCGCTGAGATCGTATTTGACCAGCTCGATGTCATAGGCGGTGATGCGGTTGATGGCCTGGTAAATCGCGTCGACCGGGCCATTACCGTTGGCGGCCTCCGCTTTGATGTCGTCGCCGCAGGCCAGTTTTACAGAGGCGGTGGCGATGTCGCTGGAGCCGGACTGGACGCTGAAGTAGTCCAGGCGGAAGTGCTCTGGTTCTTCCTGCTGTTTGTTGATGAACGCCAACGCTTCCAGGTCGTAATCGAACACCTGACCTTTTTTATCGGCCAGTTTCAGGAACGCGTCGTACAGGTGATCCATGTTGTAGTCGCTTTCCTTGTACCCCATCTCTTCCATACGGTGTTTTACCGCCGCGCGGCCAGAACGGGAGGTCAGGTTCAACTGTACCTGGTTCAGACCGATGGATTCCGGGGTCATGATTTCGTAGTTTTCGCGGTTCTTCAGCACGCCGTCCTGGTGGATGCCGGAGGAGTGGGCAAATGCGCCGGTACCGACAATCGCTTTGTTTGCCGGGATCGGCATGTTGCAAATCTGGCTGACGGTCTGGCTGGTGCGCCAGATTTCGTTGTGATTAATGCGGGTCTGCACATTCATGATGTCTTTACGCACTTTGATCGCCATGATCACTTCTTCCAGCGAACAGTTACCGGCGCGCTCACCGATGCCGTTCATTGCCCCTTCTACCTGACGTGCGCCAGCATGGACGGCTGCAATTGCATTGCCAACGGCCAAGCCCAAATCGTCGTGAGTGTGGACGGAAATAATCGCTTTATCGATATTCGGTACGCGTTCGTACAGGCCGGTAATGATGTTGGAGAACTCGAACGGCATGGTGTAGCCGACGGTGTCCGGGATATTGATGGTGGTGGCACCGGCGTTAATCGCGGCTTCAACCACGCGTGCCAGATCGGCGATTGGCGTACGACCGGCATCTTCACAGGAGAATTCAACGTCGTCGGTGTAGTTGCGAGCCCGTTTGATCATGTAAATCGAACGCTCAATAACTTCATCCAGCGTGCTACGCAATTTTGTGGCGATATGCATCGGGGAGGTGGCGATAAAAGTATGGATTCGGAATGCTTCGGCCACTTTCAACGATTCTGCTGCCACGTCGATATCTTTTTCTACGCAGCGAGCCAGAGCACATACGCGGCTATTTTTGATGGTGCGGGCGATAGTCTGCACGGACTCGAAGTCACCCGGTGAGGAGACCGGGAAACCCACCTCCATTACATCGACACCCATGCGTTCCAGGGCCAGCGCAATCTGCAGTTTCTCTTTCACGCTCAGGCTTGCCTGTAACGCCTGTTCACCGTCACGTAAGGTTGTATCGAAAATTACGACTTGCTGGCTCATGGGTTTGGTCCTTGTCTGTCCTGGGGCGCCTTGCTACGAGCATAAAAAAACCCGCGCAGTGGCGCGGGTTTTTTTGTTTACTGGAGACGATTCAACGTTGAATTTCGCCCGCCAGCCTACCGCGCAAAGTGGATGCGTTTAGTAGTAGTAGGCTGAGGAAGCGAATGGTACGAATCATGAATCAGGCTCCAGATGAATGCGTTATGCTTTTAGTGGTACTGGATATGCGGATTCAAGTCAACCCTTGAGGTGAAAAACAGCAACAGTCATTGAAAGCAATAAGCGGAACGCTTTAGCGTATTGTGCTGGGTTATGCCTCTGTGGCTATTTAAATTGTCTAATTTTGGACTTTGATTAAATGTTTGGAATGAAATTAATATATTTCGTTTCAATTATCCTTAAGACTGGTCGAATGATTGATAATTTCTAATTTCATTAAATTCATAGAGTTGTAGGTTTTCATGGGGTGTGAAGAGTGAATGAATATGGAACCATGATAATGAAATGTTAACCGGTGGTCGTTAGTCATGTTGAATAGTTTAATAAAACTTAAATATTTGTTTATCAGCAGGCTTATTGTTTATTCATTGGATTTATGGTTTCATTCGAATCCTAATGTTTTACTTATTACTTTTATTTCTCATCGCGTGATCGCGTATGTTCCTGTATGTGCTATTTAGTGTGAGTCCTTTGAATATTCCGATTTTTAATCTTTTCTCATTTTCTGGTTTTATCTGCATGATAAATAATATTTTTAAAAGTTATTACTGCACTAAAGCAAAGGGAGTGTAGCGTGACAGTGGAGTTAGGTATGTTAGAAAAAAGAAATGAACGGCCTCACGCCAGTGAAGGGAGCAGGCCACAATTACGCACCGTTGATCTTAACTTATTAACCGTTTTTGATGCAGTCATGCAGGAGCAGAATATCACTCGAGCGGCACAGTCTCTGGGGATGTCCCAGCCTGCTGTGAGTAATGCTGTAGCAAGGCTTAAACTGATGTTTAACGACGAACTGTTCGTGCGTTATGGACGGGGTATACAGCCGACCGCCAGAGCTTATCAGCTTTTTGCTTCTGTACGACAAGCATTACAACTGGTGCAAAATGAGCTCCCTGGGTCCGGTTTCGAACCTTTAAGCAGCGAGCGTATTTTCCATCTTTGTGTATGCAGCCCACTGGATAATTATCTGACCTCTATTATTTATAATAAAGTTGAAGCCATTGCGCCGAATATTAATTTGATATTTAAGTCCTGCTTAAATCAGAATACAGAGCACCAGCTACGTTATCAGGAAACGGAATTTGTACTGGGTTATGAAGAGTTTCGGCGTCCAGAGTTTTCCTGCGTGCCGCTATTCAAAGATGAAATGGTATTAGTCGCCAGCAAAACCCATCCGCGCATAAATGGGCCGTTGCTCGAAAGTGACGTGTATAATGAGCAGCACGCGGTTGTTGCCCTTGACAGGTACGCTTCATTTAGCCAGCCGTGGTATGACACCCCGGATAAACAGGCCAGCGTGGCATATCAGGGAATGGCTATGGTGAGTGTGTTGAATATCGTTTCGCAGACGCATCTGGTGGCTATTGCCCCTCGCTGGCTGGCGGAAGAGTTCTCATCCCAATTGAATTTGCAAATATTATCGCTGCCGCTAAAACTCAATAGCCGCACTTGTTATCTTTCCTGGCATGAAGCCGCAGGGCGAGATAAAGGCCATCAGTGGATGGAAGAGCTATTGGTAAGCGTTTGTCGGCGTTAATCACCATCAGGATAAATCGGTGTAACTCATCCGCTTTATCCTGCATTTATTTTATCGACCAGTATTTTATGCTGTTCTGAATTTTTCCTTTCGCTTTTTACCACGCAAAAATAGATGAATTACTGGTTCAATGCCTTTTTAAGCGACGAATCATCATCACAAAAGTCTATTCCAGTGGAATTCACCATATCTTGTCATAATGCCTGTGTATTCTGCTTTTACCCTCATTTTCACGCCTCCGTTTGCTGATTGCCTGCCTCATAGGGAGCGGTTAAGGTGAAGGTCACTCTGCAAAAATGACAGACAGGGGAAACCCTGGAAAGTAAGACGGCGAGGAAATGAATTTCTCGGTTCGTCTATAACAACAAGAAGCCTGGAGGCAAACCATGGAGATGTTGTCTGGCGCCGAAATGGTCGTCCGGTCGCTTATCGATCAGGGCGTCAAGCAAGTATTCGGCTATCCCGGAGGCGCGGTCCTCGATATTTACGATGCCCTGCATACCGTGGGCGGTATCGATCATGTACTGGTTCGCCATGAGCAAGCTGCCGTACATATGGCCGATGGCCTGGCGCGTGCAACCGGAGAAGTGGGCGTGGTGCTGGTCACCTCCGGCCCTGGAGCCACCAACGCCATTACGGGCATTGCGACTGCCTATATGGATTCCATCCCGCTGGTCATTTTATCCGGACAGGTTGCGACTTCCCTGATTGGCTACGATGCCTTTCAGGAGTGCGACATGGTGGGGATCTCCCGCCCGGTGGTAAAACACAGCTTCCTGGTCAAGCAAACGGAAGACATTCCGGGCGTACTGAAAAAAGCGTTCTGGCTGGCGGCCAGCGGTCGTCCAGGCCCGGTGGTGGTCGATTTACCGAAAGATATTCTTAATCCGGCCAATAAGCTGCCGTACGTCTGGCCGGATTCCGTGAGCATGCGTTCCTATAACCCGACGACTCAGGGACATAAAGGTCAAATCAAACGTGCGCTGCACACGCTGATCGCCGCCAAAAAACCGGTGGTTTACGTCGGCGGTGGGGCGGTAAATGCACATTGTCACGCGCAGCTACGCGAACTTATCGAAAAATTAAACTTACCCGTGGCCTCATCGTTAATGGGGCTGGGTGCGTTTCCGGCTACCCATCGCCAGGCATTGGGTATGTTAGGCATGCATGGCACTTATGAAGCCAACATGACGATGCACAACTCCGATGTGATTTTCGCCGTCGGCGTACGTTTTGACGATCGCACCACCAACAATCTGGCGAAGTACTGCCCGAATGCGACAGTGCTGCATATCGATATCGACCCGACTTCCATTTCCAAAACGGTTCCCGCCGATGTGCCGATTGTGGGCGATGCCCTTCAGGTTCTGGAACAGATGCTGGAGCTGCTGGCGCAGGACGTTCCTGCACAGCCGCTGGATGATATTCGCGACTGGTGGCAGCAGATTGAGCAGTGGCGCGCCCGTCAGTGTCTGAAGTACGACACCCAGAGTGAACACATTAAACCGCAGGCGGTGATCGAAACGATCTGGCGGTTGACCAAAGGAGAGGCTTACGTCACCTCCGATGTGGGCCAGCACCAGATGTTTGCTGCCCTTTATTATCCATTCGATAAACCGCGTCGCTGGATTAACTCCGGTGGCCTGGGAACCATGGGATTCGGTCTGCCTGCGGCACTGGGCGTTAAGCTGGCATTGCCGGATCAAACCGTGGTGTGCGTGACCGGGGATGGCAGTATCCAGATGAACATTCAGGAACTCTCCACCGCGTTGCAATACGATCTTCCGGTGCTGGTGCTGAACCTCAACAACGGCTATCTGGGGATGGTGAAGCAGTGGCAGGATATGATCTACTCTGGACGCCATTCGCAATCCTATATGAAATCGTTGCCGGACTTTGTGCGTCTGGCAGAAGCCTACGGCCACGTGGGGATTCGCGTTAGCGATCCAAATGAACTGGAGGCAAAACTCGGCGAAGCGCTGGAGCACGTCAGGAACAACCGCCTGGTCTTTGTGGATGTGATCGTCGATGGAACGGAGCACGTCTATCCGATGCATATTCGCGGCGGCGGTATGGATGAAATGTGGTTAAGCAAAACGGAGAGAACCTGATGCGCAGGATATTATCTGTACTCCTGGAAAACGAATCTGGCGCGTTATCGCGCGTCATTGGGCTCTTTGCGCAGCGCGGCTACAACATTGAAAGCCTGACCGTGGCACCGACCGACGATCCGACGTTGTCGCGAATGACCATCCAGACCGTCGGCGATGCAAAAGTGCTTGAGCAAATTGAAAAGCAGCTGCATAAATTAGTCGATGTGCTGCGAGTGAGTGAATTAGGGCAGGGGGCGTACGTCGAGCGCGAAGTCATGCTGGTCAAAATTCAGGCCAGCGGATACGGGCGCGAAGAGGTGAAGCGCAATACGGATATCTTCCGTGGGCAGATCATTGACGTCACGCCGTCTATCTATACCGTTCAGCTTGCCGGAACCAGCGATAAGCTTGATGCGTTTCTGGCTTCTGTTCGCGATGTAGCAAAAATTGTTGAGGTCGCTCGCTCAGGCATCGTGGGCTTGTCCCGCGGTGATAAAATCATGCGTTAACGACCAAAAAGGTTCGCCTCTTTCAGCCCGGTCTGCAAAGCCGGGCTTTTTTTGCCTAAACGCAGCCTAACTGAGAGAAAAGCGGTTGCCGCAAGGACTATTCTGCGTTTAGATGTTAAAAGATATAACCATAAACCTGACAAGGCCATGGACTCTTTTATTTCGTTTAAGGGGCAATTGTGAAACTGGATGAAATCGCCCGGCTAGCCGGCGTGTCACGAACTACGGCGAGCTATGTGATTAACGGTAAAGCAAAGCAGTACCGTGTTAGCGACAAAACCGTTGAAAAAGTCATGGCGGTGGTTCGCGAGCATAACTACCATCCGAACGCCGTCGCGGCTGGGTTACGTGCCGGGCGCACTCGCTCTATTGGTCTGGTGATTCCGGATCTTGAGAACACCAGCTATACCCGCATTGCGAATTATCTCGAACGTCAGGCGCGCCAGCGTGGCTATCAGCTGTTGATCGCCTGCTCGGAAGATCAGCCGGATAACGAGATGCGTTGCATTGAACATCTCCTGCAACGCCAGGTTGATGCGATTATTGTTTCCACCTCTCTGCCGCCAGAGCATCCTTTCTATCAGCGCTGGGCGAATGGCTCGTTCCCGATCGTCGCACTGGATCGTGCACTGGATCGCGAGCATTTCACAAGCGTAGTGGGTGCGGATCAGGACGATGCTGAGATGCTGGCCGCCGAGCTGCGCACTTTCCCGGCGGAAACCGTGCTTTATCTCGGCGCGTTGCCGGAGTTGTCCGTTAGCTTCTTGCGCGAGCAGGGGTTCCGTACCGCCTGGAAAGACGATCCGCGCGAAGTGCATTATCTGTATGCCAATAGCTACGAGCGCGAAGCCGCTGCACAGCTGTTTGAGAAATGGCTTGAGACTCATCCGATGCCGCAGGCGTTGTTCACCACTTCTTTTGCTCTGCTTCAGGGGGTGATGGACGTTACGCTGCGTCGTGAAGGGAAACTGCCTTCTGAGCTGGCTATTGCCACTTTTGGCGATAACGAATTACTCGATTTCCTGCAATGTCCGGTTCTGGCCGTTGCTCAGCGTCATCGTGACGTAGCGGAGCGTGTACTGGAAATTGTGCTGGCGAGCCTTGATGAGCCGCGCAGGCCAAAACTTGGGCTGACGCGTATCAAACGTAATCTGTACCGCCGTGGTGTGCTGAGCCGTCATTAATTGAATTATCAGGGCAGTTGACTGCCCTGATTGTTTCTCATTATCACGCTAAATAATAACCTGACCAAAATTAGGATAATTCTTTAAGATTCATAGCCTGCTATTCTTCTTATTTCATTTTGCGTTCTTCGCGGTCTTTTTAAGGTTATTTCGGCAACAGTCATCACTATTTTTTGTATTGTTTTGTTACAAAGACCATTCTCTCGCTGAAATATCAGCCGTTTTTTCCTCATTGACTCCAGCCTGCGCGCCAGGTCTTGTGCCTTCACGCTTCTGGGCTGCATCTGGCGCTGTCATCCCTGTGCGTAATGTCTTAAAATGCCGTCCGCGTCGCAAACTGACACTTTATATTTGCCTCTGATGATATGAAGTGAAATTTAACGCCCGTATGCCTGTTTGTTTTTTTTCTTACAAATATTCATGACGTTAATTTTGCCTCGCCAGTTGTGCAGTTATTAATCAAGTTGGGTTATGTCTGTAAATAGGGGTCTTCCAGACCCATATCGCGGCAGTCCTGGCTTGACAAGCTTTTCCTTCGCTCCGTAAACTCCTTTATGTGGGAATTTGTGGGTTAAAGTGGTGATAAGGGGTGAAGCTGGCATGTTCCGTGGGGCGGCGTTAGTTAATCTCGACAGCAAAGGACGTTTATCGGTACCAACCCGATATCGCGATCTGCTGATCGAAAACGCTTCTGGTCAAATGGTTTGCACCATTGACATCAACCACCCCTGCCTGCTGCTTTACACCTTGCCCGAATGGGAAATTATTGAGCAAAAGCTGTCGCGACTGTCGAGCATGAACCCGCAGGAACGCCGCGTGCAGCGGTTGTTATTGGGACATGCCAGTGAATGTCAGATGGACAATGCAGGGCGATTATTGATAGCGCCTGTGTTGCGGCAACATGCCAGTCTGACGAAAGAAGTGATGCTGGTCGGGCAGTTCAATAAGTTTGAACTGTGGGATGAAACGACCTGGTATCAACAGGTCAAGGAAGATATCGACGCTGAGCAGTCAGAATCCGCAGTGTTGTCGGATCGATTGCAGGACTTGTCTCTATAAATATGATGGAAAATTTTAAACATACTTCGGTGCTACTGGATGAGGCCGTCAACGGCCTGAATATTCGTCCTGATGGCATCTATATCGATGGAACATTTGGTCGCGGTGGTCACTCGCGTCTGATCCTCTCCCAACTGGGAGCGGAAGGTCGCTTACTGGCAATCGATCGCGATCCGCAGGCTATTGCCGTGGCGAAGACTATCGATGATCCACGCTTTTCCATCGTCCACGGACCTTTCTCTGCGCTGGCTGATTATGTCGCTGAGCGCGGCCTGACGGGCAAGATCGACGGAATCCTTCTCGATCTTGGCGTCTCTTCTCCACAGCTTGATGATGCAGAACGCGGTTTTTCCTTTATGCGTGACGGGCCGCTGGATATGCGTATGGACCCGACGCGCGGTCAGTCTGCTGCCGAGTGGCTGCAAACTGCTGACGAAGCGGATATTGCGTGGGTAATTAAAACCTTCGGCGAAGAGCGTTTCGGCAAACGCATTGCGCGCGGCATCGTTGAGCGTAACCGCATCGAACCGATGACGCGCACTAAAGAGCTGGCAGAAGTTGTTACGGCGGCCACGCCGGTCAAAGACAAATTCAAACATCCTGCGACCCGTACCTTCCAGGCGGTGCGCATCTGGGTAAACAGTGAACTGGAGGAGATAGAGCAGGCGCTAAAAAGCTCGCTCGGCGTACTGGCCCCCGGTGGGCGTTTATCCATCATCAGCTTCCACTCGCTGGAAGACCGTATTGTGAAGCGCTTTATGCGTGAGCAAAGCCGCGGTCCTCAAGTCCCTGCTGGGCTGCCGATGACGGAAGAACAACTCAGGAAACTGGGCGGTCGTCAGCTGCGAGCATTAGGCAAGATGATGCCGGGCGAAGAAGAGGTGGCAGAGAATCCACGTGCCCGTAGTTCAGTGCTGCGTATTGCAGAAAGGACGAACGCATGATCGGCAGAGTAGCAGAGACCTTAAGCAAGGTTAAAGGATCGTTAGGAAGCAACGAGCGCCATGCCTTGCCTGGCGTGATCGGCGACGATCTCTTGCGGTTTGGGAAGCTGCCACTCTGCCTGTTCATTTGCATTATTGTGACGGCTGTGACGGTGGTGACCACCGCACACCATACCCGTTTATTAACCGCGCAGCGCGAACAGATGGTTCTGGAACGTGATGCGCTGGATATCGAATGGCGAAATTTGATTCTTGAAGAAAACGCGCTCGGCGATCATAGCCGGGTTGAACGGATCGCAACGGAAAAGCTGCAATTGCAGCATGTTGATCCTTCTCAGGAAAATATCGTAGTACAAAAATAAGGGAACACGCGACGCATGAGAGCAGCGGCGAAAACGCAAAAACCGAAACGTCAGGAAGAACAAGCCAACTTTGTGAGTTGGCGTTTTGCGTTGCTTTGTGGCTGTATTTTACTGGCGCTGGTTTTCCTGCTGGGTCGTGCGGCGTGGTTGCAGATTATCGCCCCTGACATGCTGGTGCGTCAGGGGGACATGCGCTCCCTGCGCGTCCAGGAAGTGGCGACATCACGCGGTTTGATAACCGATCGTTCCGGTCGTCCACTGGCGGTGAGTGTGCCGGTGAAAGCGATCTGGGCCGACCCGAAAGAGCTGCATGATGCGGGTGGTGTGACGCTCGATAACCGCTGGAAAGCGCTGGCCGATGCGCTAAAAATGCCGCTCGATCAGATGGCGGCTCGCGTGAACGCTAACCCGAAAGGACGCTTTATCTATCTGGCGCGTCAGGTGAACCCTGACATGGCCGACTACATCAAAAAATTGAAACTGCCGGGCATTCATCTGCGCGAAGAATCACGCCGTTATTACCCGTCGGGAGAAGTGACCGCTCACCTCATTGGTTTTACAAACGTGGATAGCCAGGGGATTGAAGGGGTCGAAAAAAGCTTTGATAAATGGCTGACCGGCCAGCCAGGTGAACGCGTGGTGCGTAAAGACCGCTACGGTCGCGTTATCGAGGATATCTCCTCAACTGACAGCCAGGCCGCGCACAACCTCGCGCTGAGCATCGACGAGCGCCTGCAGGCGCTGGTCTACCGTGAACTGAACAACGCCGTGGCTTTCAACAAAGCCGAATCCGGCAGCGCCGTGCTGGTGGATGTCAGCACCGGCGAAGTGCTGGCGATGGCCAACAGCCCGTCCTATAACCCGAACAACCTGACCGGCACGCAGAAAGATGTCATGCGTAACCGCACCATTACTGACGTCTTTGAGCCTGGTTCTACCGTTAAACCGATGGTGGTGATGACCGCACTTCAGCGCGGTATCGTCAATGAAAGTACCGTTCTGAATACCATACCTTACCGAATCAACGGCCATGAAATCAAAGACGTGGCGCGTTATAGCGAATTGACCCTGACGGGGGTTTTGCAGAAGTCGAGTAACGTCGGTGTTTCTAAGCTGGCGTTAGCGATGCCGTCCTCAGCGTTGGTAGATACTTACTCACGTTTTGGGCTAGGAAAGGCGACCAATTTGGGGTTGGTCGGAGAACGCAGTGGCTTATATCCTCAAAAACAACGGTGGTCTGACATAGAGAGGGCCACCTTCTCTTTCGGCTATGGGCTAATGGTAACGCCGTTACAGTTAGCGCGAGTCTATGCAACGATTGGCAGCTATGGCGTTTATCGCCCGCTGTCGATTACCAAAGTTGATCCACCGGTTCCGGGGGAGCGAATCTTCCCGGAAGCGACGGTGCGTACCGTCGTTCATATGATGGAAAGCGTCGCCCTGCCGGGCGGCGGTGGCGTGAAGGCCGCCATCAAAGGCTATCGCATCGCGATTAAAACCGGTACCGCGAAAAAAGTGGGGCCAGATGGCCGCTACATCAACAAATACATTGCTTATACCGCAGGCGTTGCGCCTGCCAGTAATCCGCGTTTTGCGCTGGTGGTCGTCATTAACGATCCACAGGCGGGTAAATACTACGGCGGCGCCGTTTCCGCGCCAGTGTTCGGTGCCATCATGGGCGGTGTGTTACGCACCATGAACATCGAACCTGATGCGCTGGCCACGGGCGATAAAAATGAATTCGTAACTAATCAAGGCGAGGGAACAGGTGGCAGATCGTAATTTGCGCGACCTTCTTGCTCCGTGGGTGCAATCGCTACCTGCGCGGGCACTGCGAGAGATGGTACTCGACAGCCGTGTGGCTGCATCGGGCGATCTTTTTGTAGCGGTAGTCGGTCATCAGGCGGACGGGCGTCGTTATATCCCGCAGGCGATAGCGCAAGGTGTAGCTGCCATTATTGCTGAGGCAAAAGATGAAGCAACCGATGGTGAAGTCCGTGAAATGCACGGTGTTCCGGTCATCTATCTCAGCCAGTTAAATGAGCGTCTTTCCGCCCTGGCGGGACGTTTTTATGATGAACCCTCTGACCAGCTGCGTCTGGTTGGCGTGACGGGCACCAACGGTAAAACCACCACCACGCAGCTGATGGCGCAGTGGGCCGAACTGCTGGGCGAAACCAGCGCGGTGATGGGTACCGTCGGTAACGGTCTGTTGGGCAAAGTGAATCCAACGGAAAATACCACCGGTTCTGCGGTCGACGTGCAGCACGTGCTGGCGGGTCTGGCAGGGCAGGGCGCAACCTTTGCCGCGATGGAAGTCTCTTCTCACGGGTTGGTCCAGCATCGCGTCGCCGCGCTGAAATTTGCGGCGTCGGTATTCACCAACCTGAGTCGCGATCACCTCGATTATCACGGCGATATGGAAAGCTACGAAGCGGCGAAATGGCTGCTGTACTCCACGCACCTCTGCGGCCAGGCGATTGTTAACGCTGATGACGAAGTGGGTCGTCGCTGGCTGGCTAAGCTGCCGGATGCGGTTGCGGTGTCGATGGAAGACCATATTAATCCGAACTGTCATGGCCGTTGGCTGAAAGCTACGGACGTGAAGTACCACGACAGCGGCGCGACGATCCGCTTTGACTCCAACTGGGGCGAAGGCGAAATTGAAAGCCGCCTGATGGGCGCATTTAACGTCAGCAATTTACTGCTGGCACTGGCAACGCTGCTGGCGCTGGAGTACCCGCTGGCGGATCTGCTGAAAACCGCCGCGCGTCTGCAACCTGTTTGTGGGCGTATGGAAGTGTTTACCGCGCCGGGCAAACCGACGGTAGTGGTTGATTATGCCCACACCCCGGACGCGCTGGAAAAAGCGCTGCAAGCGGCGCGTCTGCACTGCACGGGTAAACTGTGGTGTGTCTTCGGCTGCGGCGGCGATCGCGACAAAGGTAAACGCCCACTGATGGGGGCGATTGCCGAAGAGTTCGCGGATATTCCTGTTGTGACCGACGACAACCCGCGTACCGAAGAGCCGCGTGCGATCATCAACGATATTCTCGCCGGCATGATTGATGCGGGCCACGCACGTGTGGTGGAAGGCCGCGCTGAAGCGGTCACGAACACCATCATGCAGGCTAAAGAGAACGACGTGGTGCTGTTGGCCGGTAAAGGCCACGAAGATTACCAGATTGTCGGTGCACGTCGTCTCGACTATTCCGACCGCGTTACCGCGGCCCGTCTGCTGGGAGTGGTGGCATGATTAGCTTAACGCTAAGCCAGGCTGCTTCTGTGCTCAAGGGTGAGCTGCAGGGTCAGGATCTGACTATTGATGCCGTCACGACCGACACCCGCAAAATCACCGCGGGCTGTCTGTTTGTGGCGCTGAAAGGCGAGCGCTTTGATGCGCACGATTTTGCCGACCAGGCGAAAGAAAACGGCGCGGGCGCACTGCTTGTCAGCCGCAAGCTGGATATCGACCTGCCGCAGATTGTGGTGAAAGACACCCGTCTGGCGTTCGGTGAGCTGGCGGCGTGGGTTCGTCAGCACGTTCCGGCACGCGTAGTCGCGCTGACCGGTTCTTCTGGCAAGACCTCCGTAAAAGAGATGACGGCGGCTATCCTGAGCCAGTGTGGCAACACGCTGTACACCGCAGGCAACCTGAATAACGACATTGGTGTGCCAATGACGCTGCTGCGTCTGACCAAAGAATATGACTACGCCGTGATTGAATTAGGCGCCAACCACCAGGGCGAAATCGCCTGGACCGTCGGTCTGACGCGTCCGGAAGCGGCGTTAGTCAACAATCTGGCTGCAGCACATCTTGAAGGTTTTGGTTCGCTGGAAGGCGTGGCGAAAGCCAAAGGTGAGATTTACACCGGTCTGCCGACAGACGGCATCGCCATCATGAATGCCGATAACAACGACTGGCTGAACTGGAAAGAGGTGATTGGCTCGCGCAAAACCTGGCGTTTTTCGCCAAATGCCGCCAACAGCGACTTTACGGCGACCAATATCCATGTGACCTCGCACGGCACCGAATTTACGTTGCAAACCCCAACGGGTGGCGTTGATGTTTTACTCCCGCTGCCGGGCCGCCACAATATCGCTAATGCCCTGGCCGCTGCCGCGTTGTCGATGGCGGTCGGCGCCACGCACGAGGCGATCAAAACGGGTCTGGCAAATCTGCAAGCAGTACCAGGACGTCTGTTCCCGGTCCAACTGGCGGAAAACAAGCTGCTACTGGATGACTCCTACAATGCCAACGTCGGTTCCATGACCGCCGCAGTGCAAGTGCTATCAGAAATGCCGGGCTATCGCGTGATGGTCGTGGGCGATATGGCAGAACTGGGTGTCGAGAGCGAAGCCTGTCATATCCAGGTCGGCGAAGCGGCGAAAGCTTCAGGAATTGATCGTGTATTGAGCGCCGGAACCTTGAGCCAGGCGATTAGCCAGGCGAGTGGCGTCGGTGAACATTTCGCTGATAAATCGGCGCTGATTACGCGCCTTAAAACACTGGTAGAAGAACACCAAATTGTGACGGTTTTAGTGAAAGGTTCACGTAGTGCCGCCATGGAAGAGGTTGTGCACGCATTACAGGAGAACGGAACATGTTAGTTTGGCTGGCCGAACATTTGGTCAAATATTATTCAGGCTTTAACGTCTTTTCCTATCTGACGTTTCGCGCCATCGTCAGCCTGCTGACCGCGCTGTTCATCTCATTGTGGATGGGCCCGCGCATGATCGCCCGTCTGCAAAAACTCTCTTTTGGCCAGGTCGTGCGTAACGACGGTCCGGAATCGCATTTCAGCAAACGCGGCACGCCGACGATGGGCGGGATCATGATCCTGACCGCCATTGTGGTCTCCGTTCTGCTGTGGGCTTATCCGTCAAACCCGTACGTCTGGTGTGTTCTGACCGTTCTCATCGGCTACGGGATTATCGGTTTTGTTGATGACTATCGCAAAGTTGTTCGCAAAGACACTAAAGGTCTGATTGCACGCTGGAAATACTTCTGGATGTCGGTCATTGCGCTGGGTGTAGCCTTCGCACTTTACCTGGCAGGGAAAGATACTCCGGCCACTGAGCTGGTGGTGCCGTTCTTTAAAGACGTGATGCCACAGCTGGGTCTGTTCTACATCCTGCTGGCCTACTTCGTGATTGTCGGTACCGGCAACGCCGTGAACCTGACCGATGGCCTGGATGGCCTGGCGATTATGCCAACCGTCTTTGTGGCCGGTGGTTTTGCGCTGGTGGCGTGGGCGAGCGGTAACATGAACTTTGCCAGTTACCTGCACATTCCGTATTTGCGTCATGCCGGTGAGCTGGTGATCGTCTGCACGGCGATTGTCGGTGCTGGCCTCGGCTTCTTATGGTTCAACACCTATCCGGCGCAGGTCTTTATGGGCGACGTCGGTTCGCTGGCACTGGGCGGGGCGCTCGGCATCATCGCTGTACTGCTGCGTCAGGAGTTCCTGTTGGTGATCATGGGCGGCGTGTTTGTGGTTGAAACTCTTTCGGTGATTTTGCAGGTCGGCTCCTTCAAGCTGCGCGGTCAGCGCATCTTCCGTATGGCGCCGATTCACCATCACTATGAGCTGAAAGGCTGGCCAGAACCGCGCGTCATTGTGCGCTTCTGGATTATTTCGCTGATGCTGGTCCTGATTGGCCTGGCCACGCTGAAGGTACGTTAATCATGGCAGATTACCAGGGTAAAAAAGTCGTTATCATCGGGTTAGGCCTTACGGGGCTTTCCTGCGTGGACTTTTTCCTCGGGCGTGGCGTGACGCCGCGTGTGATGGATACGCGTGTTTCTCCGCCTGGCCTGGACAAGTTACCAGAACAGGTTGAACGCCACCTTGGTGGTCTGAATGATACCTGGCTGCTGGATGCCGATCTGATTGTTGCCAGCCCTGGTATGGCGCTGGCGCATCCGTCCTTAAGCGCGGCGGCGGATGCAGGCGTTGAGATTGTCGGCGATATCGAACTGTTTTGCCGTGAAGCCCAGGCGCCGATTGTGGCGATTACCGGCTCTAACGGGAAAAGCACGGTCACGACGCTGGTCGGCGATATGGCAAAAGCGGCGGGCGTGAACGTCGGCGTCGGCGGCAATATCGGCCTGCCAGCGCTGATGCTGCTCGATCCGGCGCGCGAACTTTATGTGCTTGAACTGTCCAGCTTCCAGCTGGAGACCACTTCCAGTCTGCAGGCCGTGGCGGCGACGATCCTGAACGTAACGGAAGATCATATGGATCGCTATCCGTTTGGGCTGCAGCAGTATCGCGCGGCCAAACTGCGCGTCTATGAAAATGCAAAAGTGTGCGTGGTGAATGCGGACGATGCGTTAACCATGCCGGTGCGCGGTGCCGATGAGCGCTGCATCAGCTTTGGCGTGAATATGGGTGACTATCACCTGAATCACCAGCAGGGCGAAACCTGGCTGCGCGTCAAAGGCGAAAAAGTGCTGAACGTGAAAGAGATGAAGCTTTCCGGACAACACAACTACACCAATGCTCTGGCGGCACTGGCGCTGGCGGATGCCGCAGGTTTACCGCGTGCTTCCAGCCTGAAAGCCCTGACCACCTTTACCGGTCTGGCGCATCGCTTCCAGCTGGCGCTGGAACATAACGGTGTGCGCTGGATTAACGATTCTAAAGCCACCAACGTCGGCAGTACCGAAGCGGCGCTGAACGGTTTACGCGTCGATGGCTCGCTCTACCTCCTGCTCGGCGGCGACGGTAAATCAGCGGATTTCTCCTCCCTGAAGCACTATCTGAAGGGCGATAACATTCGTTTGTACTGCTTTGGCCGCGATGGCGCTGAGCTGGCGGACCTACGTCCAGAGATTGCGGTGCAAACCGAAACTATGGAACAGGCGATCCGCCTGATTGCGCCTCTGGTCAAAGCGGGCGATATGGTGCTGCTGTCGCCAGCGTGCGCCAGCCTCGACCAGTTTAAGAATTTCGAACAGCGTGGTGATCTCTTTACCCGCCTCGCGAGGGAGTTAGGCTGATGCGTTTATCTCTCCCTCGCCTGAGAATGCCGCGTATGCCGGGATCGCGTATCTTTGGCTGGCTGTTTGCGGCGCTGAAAGGCTGGGTGATGGGCTCGCGGGATAAAGATTCCGATAGCCTGGTGATGTATGACCGTGCGCTGCTGTGGTTCACGTTGGGCCTGGCGGCGGTCGGTTTCATCATGGTGACTTCGGCTTCGATGCCCGTAGGGCAGCGTCTGGCGAACGATCCTTTCCTGTTCGCCAAGCGTGACGGTTTGTACATCATCCTCGCATTCTGTCTGGCGATGATTACCTTGCGTTTGCCGATGGAGTTCTGGCAGCGCCACAGTACCGCGATGCTGATTGCTTCCATCATCATGCTGCTGATCGTATTGGTGGTGGGGAGCTCGGTTAACGGTGCATCGCGCTGGATTGCCTTCGGCCCGCTGCGTATCCAGCCAGCGGAATTTACCAAGTTGTCGCTGTTTTGCTATCTCGCCAACTACCTGGTGCGCAAGGTCGATGAAGTGCGAAATAACCTGCGCGGCTTCTTAAAACCGATGGGTGTGATTCTGGTGCTGGCGGTTCTTTTGCTGGCGCAGCCTGACCTCGGTACGGTAGTCGTACTGTTCGTGACCACGCTGGCAATGCTGTTCCTGGCGGGCGCGAAACTGTGGCAGTTCATCGCCATCATCGGGATGGGGATTTCGGCAGTGGTCCTGCTGATCCTCGCCGAGCCGTATCGTATTCGCCGCGTGACCTCTTTCTGGAACCCTTGGGAAGATCCATTTGGCAGCGGTTATCAGCTTACTCAGTCTCTGATGGCGTTTGGGCGAGGCGAGGTTTGGGGCCAGGGGCTGGGCAATTCAGTGCAAAAACTGGAGTATTTACCCGAGGCACATACCGACTTCATCTTCTCCATTATTGGGGAAGAACTGGGTTATATCGGTGTGGTACTGGCACTTTTAATGGTATTCTTCGTCGCTTTCCGCGCCATGTCGATTGGCCGAAAAGCGCTGGAAATCGATCACCGCTTCTCAGGTTTCCTGGCCTGCTCAATTGGTATCTGGTTTAGCTTCCAGGCATTGGTCAACGTTGGCGCGGCAGCCGGTATGCTGCCGACAAAGGGCCTGACGTTGCCGTTGATCAGTTACGGTGGTTCGAGTCTGTTGATCATGTCGACAGCGATTATGTTCTTGTTACGTATAGATTATGAGACGCGTCTGGAAAAAGCCCAGGCGTTTACACGAGGTTCACGATGAATCAACCGAAGCGGTTAATGGTGATGGCGGGCGGCACCGGCGGACATGTTTTCCCTGGGCTCGCGGTTGCGCACCATTTAATGGATCAAGGCTGGCAAGTTCGCTGGCTCGGAACCGCCGATCGCATGGAAGCCGATCTGGTGCCAAAGCACGGTATCGAGATCGACTTTATTCGGATTTCAGGCTTACGTGGCAAAGGTATCAAAGCTCAGCTGCTGGCTCCGGTGCGCATCTTCAATGCCTGGCGTCAGGCGCGCGCAATCATGAAGCGCTTTAAACCTGATGCGGTGCTGGGTATGGGCGGGTACGTTTCCGGTCCTGGCGGATTGGCTGCCTGGTCGCTGGGCATTCCGGTTGTGCTTCATGAGCAGAACGGTATTGCCGGATTGACCAATAAATGGCTGGCAAAAATTGCCAGCAAAGTGATGCAGGCTTTCCCTGGCGCGTTTCCGGAAGCGGACGTGGTGGGCAATCCGGTGCGCGTTGATGTGCTGGCGTTACCGCTACCGCAGGAGCGCCTGATCGGGCGCGAAGGCCCGGTGCGGGTGTTAGTCGTCGGCGGCTCGCAGGGCGCACGTATTCTGAACCAGACGCTTCCGCAGGTTGCGGCAAAACTGGGCGACAGCGTGACCATCTGGCATCAGAGCGGGAAGGGCGGGCAGCAAACGGTTGAACAGGCTTATGCCGAGGCGGGCCAGCCACAGCATAAAGTCACAGAATTTATTGACGACATGGCAGCGGCGTATGCCTGGGCCGATGTCGTGGTGTGTCGTTCCGGTGCGCTGACGGTGAGTGAAATTGCCGCCGCGGGTTTACCAGCGGTGTTTGTGCCTTTCCAGCACAAAGACCGGCAGCAGTACTGGAACGCGTTGCCGCTTGAGAAAGCCGGTGCCGCCAAAATTTTTGAACAGCCACAGTTTACCGCTGACGCAGTCGCTACCACCCTTGCGGGCTGGAATCGTGCGACGCTGCTGGAAATGGCCGAACGCGCGCGCGCGACGGCGATCCCGGATGCGACCGAGCGGGTGGCAAATGAAGTGAGCCTGGCAGCAAAGGCTTAACCCTTGTAGCGCGTTTTGCGTTGCACGAATTTTTAGAAGTATCGATGGCGGTTAGAGAATGAATACACAACAACTGGCGAAACTGCGTTCAATCGTGCCCGAGATGCGTCGCGTCCGGCACATTCACTTCGTTGGCATCGGCGGCGCAGGTATGGGCGGTATTGCCGAAGTTTTAGCAAACGAAGGTTACCAGATCAGCGGTTCCGATCTGGCGCCGAATCCTGTTACGCAGCAGTTGGCGTCGCTTGGGGCGACTATCTATTTCAATCATCGCCCTGAAAACGTGCTCGATGCGAGCGTTGTTGTGGTCTCCAGCGCGATCTCTGCCGATAACCCGGAAATTGTCGCCGCGCATGAAGCGCGCATCCCGGTTATTCGTCGTGCAGAAATGCTGGCTGAGCTGATGCGTTTTCGTCATGGCATCGCGGTTGCCGGTACGCACGGCAAAACCACGACCACGGCGATGGTCTCCAGCATTTATGCCGAAGCCGGTCTCGATCCGACATTTGTTAATGGCGGTCTGGTTAAAGCGGCGGGCGTTCATGCGCGCCTCGGCCACAGTCGTTATCTGATTGCGGAAGCTGATGAGAGTGACGCGTCGTTCCTGCATCTGCAGCCGATGGTAGCGATTGTCACCAATATCGAAGCTGACCACATGGATACTTACCAGGGTGACTTCGAAAATTTAAAGCAGACGTTTATTAATTTCCTGCACAATTTGCCGTTTTATGGTCGTGCAGTGATGTGTGTGGACGATCCGGTCATTCGTGAATTACTGCCACGTGTGGGTCGTCATATTACGACTTACGGTTTCAGTGACGATGCAGACGTGCGCGTAGAAGATTACACGCAACGGGGCGCCCAGGGACATTTCACCCTGGTGCGTCAGGATAAAGCCCCGCTGCGCGTGACGCTGAACGCGCCGGGCCGCCACAATGCGCTCAACTCTGCTGCAGCGGTGGCGGTTGCCACTGAAGAAGGCATTGAAGACGAAGACATTTTACGCGCGCTGGAGAGTTTCCAGGGTACAGGACGGCGCTTCGATTTCCTCGGCGAATTCCCGCTGGAACCGGTAAACGGCAAAACGGGCACGGCGATGCTGGTGGATGACTACGGTCATCACCCGACTGAAGTGGATGCAACGATTAAAGCCGCGCGAGCAGGTTGGCCGGACAGAAATCTGGTGATGGTATTCCAGCCGCACCGTTTCACGCGTACGCGCGACCTGTATGACGACTTCGCTAACGTGCTGTCTCAGGTGGATACGCTGCTGATGCTGGACGTTTATTCAGCGGGTGAAACTCCGATTCCGGGCGCAGACAGTCGTTCCTTATGTCGTACTATCCGTGGACGCGGTAAGGTAGACCCGATTCTGGTCTCCGATCCGGCGCAAGTGGCTGAAATTCTGGCTCCTGTACTGACCGGTAACGATTTGATTCTAATTCAGGGTGCGGGAAATATCGGCAAAATCGCCCGTAACTTAGCGCAAATCAAACTGACGCCGCAAACCTCTGAGGATGAACGCAATGGCTGATAAGATTGCGGTCCTGTTTGGTGGCACCTCTGCGGAGCGTGACGTTTCCCTGAACTCTGGCGCGGCTGTGCTGGCGGGGTTGCGTGAAGGTGGCGTGAATGCTCATCCGGTTGATCCGAAAGAGACCGACGTCACCCGCCTGAAAGAAATGGGCTTTGATAAAGTTTTCATCGCGTTGCATGGGCGCGGTGGTGAAGATGGAACCCTGCAAGGGCTATTGGATTTGATCGGTTTGCCTTACACCGGAAGTGGTGTAATGGCCTCCGCGATTTCAATGGACAAACTGCGCAGCAAATTGCTGTGGCAGGGCGCGGGTTTGCCGGTTGCGCCGTGGGTGGCATTGACGCGCCGTGAGTTTGAAATGGGACTTGAAGATAGCGTTAATGCACGCATTGCGCAGTTGGGGTTACCGGTTATTGTAAAACCCAGCCGTGAAGGCTCTAGCGTCGGAATGTCAAAAGTCGAGAAAGCGGGCGATTTAACCTCTGCGTTAGCGTTGGCTTTTCAACATGATGAAGAAGTTCTGATCGAAAAATGGCTCAGCGGGCCGGAATTTACCGTGGCGATGCTCGGTGAAGAAATTTTGCCGTCAATTCGTATCCAACCCGCTGGAACCTTCTATGATTATGAAGCGAAGTATCTCTCTGATGAGACGCAATATTTCTGCCCAAGTGGTCTGGAAGCAGAACGTGAAGCTGAATTGCAGAGCCTGGTGCTCAAAGCCTGGACTGTTTTAGGTTGCCGTGGTTGGGGTCGTATCGACGTGATGCAGGACAGCGACGGGGAATTTTATTTGCTGGAAGCCAATACCTCACCGGGTATGACCAGCCACAGCCTGGTGCCAATGGCGGCACGTCAGGCGGGCATGAGCTTCTCGCAGTTAGTCGTCCGTATTCTGGACCAGGCGGGCTGATATGTCTCAGGCCGCACTGAACACGCGCAACCGTGAAGAGGAAGAAGAATATTCTTCATCTGGTCGGAGTAATGGAACGCGTCTTGCAGGGATTTTATTCCTGCTGGGTGTGCTGTGTACCGTGTTTATCAGCGGCTGGATGGTGTTGGGCTGGATGGAAGATGCACAACGGTTGCCGCTATCAAAACTGGTGGTCACCGGCGAGCGTCATTACACGCGTAACGATGATATTCGCCAGTCGATCCTGGCCCTGGGCTCGCCCGGAACGTTTATGACGCAGGACGTCAACATTATCCAAAGCCAGATTGAAAGGCTGCCGTGGATAAAACAGGCGAGCGTAAGAAAGCAATGGCCTGATGAATTGAAGATTCATCTGGTTGAATATGTGCCCATTGCGCGTTGGAATGATCAGCATATGGTCGACGTAGACGGAAATTCGTTTAGCGTCCCGGCAGATCGTGTCAGCAAGCAAAGTTTACCGATGTTGTCTGGCCCGGAAGGCAGTGAGAACGAAGTGTTACAAGGTTTTCGCGAGATGGGGCAGGTGCTGGCTAAGGACAGATTTGCGTTAAAAGATGCAGCAATGACGGCGCGCCGTTCATGGCAACTGACGTTAACGAATGGGATTAAGCTCAATCTTGGTCGCGGCGACACGATGAAGCGTTTGGCGCGTTTTGTAGAACTGTACCCGGTTTTACAGCAGCAGGCGCAGACCGACGGCAAACGGATAAGCTACGTTGATTTGCGCTATGACTCAGGCGCAGCAGTCGGCTGGGTACCGGCTCCGGTTGAGGAACCTAATCAGCAACAGAATCAGGCACAGGTACAGGCAGAACAACAATGATCAAGGCGACGGACAGAAAACTGGTAGTTGGACTGGAGATTGGCACCGCTAAGGTTGCCGCTTTAGTAGGGGAAGTTCTGCCCGACGGTATGGTCAATATCATTGGCGTGGGCAGTTGCCCGTCCCGTGGTATGGATAAAGGTGGGGTAAACGACCTCGAGTCGGTGGTGAAATGCGTACAGCGCGCCATCGATCAGGCAGAATTAATGGCAGATTGCCAGATTTCCTCCGTCTATCTGGCCCTCTCTGGTAAGCATATAAGCTGCCAGAACGAAATCGGGATGGTGCCGATTTCCGAAGAGGAAGTGACGCAGGAAGACGTTGAAAACGTGGTGCATACGGCTAAATCCGTGCGCGTGCGCGATGAACATCGTGTGCTGCATGTCATCCCACAGGAATATGCGATCGACTATCAAGAGGGTATCAAAAACCCGGTCGGCCTTTCCGGTGTGCGTATGCAGGCAAAAGTGCACTTGATCACATGTCACAACGATATGGCGAAGAACATTGTTAAAGCCGTGGAACGTTGTGGCCTGAAAGTTGACCAACTTATCTTTGCAGGGCTGGCAGCAAGCTATTCGGTGCTGACAGAAGACGAACGTGAACTGGGCGTCTGTGTGGTTGATATCGGTGGTGGTACAATGGATATGGCCGTGTATACCGGCGGTGCATTGCGTCACACCAAAGTTATCCCTTACGCCGGGAATGTAGTGACCAGTGATATCGCCTACGCCTTTGGTACGCCACCGAGCGATGCAGAGGCAATCAAAGTGCGCCACGGTTGTGCGTTAGGTTCTATCGTTGGCAAAGATGAGAGTGTTGAAGTGCCAAGCGTGGGCGGTCGTCCGCCGCGTAGTCTGCAACGGCAGACTCTGGCCGAAGTGATAGAGCCGCGTTATACCGAGCTGCTCAATCTGGTCAACGAAGAGATTTTACAGTTACAGGAACAGCTTCGTCAGCAGGGTGTGAAACACCATCTTGCGGCGGGGATTGTCTTAACCGGTGGTGCAGCGCAAATTGAAGGTCTCGCTGCCTGTGCCCAGCGCGTGTTCCATACGCAAGTCCGTATTGGTGCGCCGTTGAATATTACCGGTTTAACGGATTACGCTCAGGAGCCGTATTACTCAACGGCGGTGGGCCTGCTGCACTACGGGAAAGAGTCCCATTTAAGTGGTGAAGCAGAAGTCGAAAAACGCACGTCGGTCGGTTCTTGGGTCAAGCGACTCAACTCCTGGCTGAGAAAAGAATTTTAATTTTAAAGAGACCGGAGAGAATTAGCGGTCTCAGGCGACAGGCACATACGCGGAAGCATTCAATACGCCCAGGCAGGCAGAATGGTGAAGTGTAAAAACGGAGAGAAACCATGTTTGAACCAATGGAATTAACCAACGACGCGGTGATTAAAGTCATCGGCGTCGGTGGCGGCGGCGGTAACGCTGTGGAGCATATGGTGCGCGAGCGCATCGAAGGTGTTGAGTTCTTTGCTGTGAACACCGACGCTCAGGCACTGCGAAAGACCGCCGTAGGCCAGACTATTCAGATCGGTGGTGGTATCACCAAAGGTCTGGGCGCAGGGGCTAACCCAGAAGTAGGCCGTAATGCGGCTGAAGAAGACCGCGAAGCACTGCGAGCTGCACTTGATGGCGCCGATATGGTGTTTATCGCAGCGGGCATGGGCGGTGGTACCGGTACAGGTGCTGCGCCAGTGGTGGCTGAAGTGGCCAAAGATTTAGGTATTCTGACCGTTGCTGTCGTGACTAAGCCTTTCAACTTTGAAGGCAAGAAGCGTATGGCATTCGCGGAGCAGGGTATCACTGAGCTGTCCAAACACGTGGACTCTCTGATCACTATTCCGAACGACAAACTGCTGAAAGTGCTGGGTCGCGGTATCTCCCTGCTGGACGCGTTTGGCGCTGCGAACGACGTGCTGAAAGGCGCGGTTCAGGGTATCGCTGAGCTGATTACTCGTCCGGGTCTGATGAACGTCGACTTCGCTGACGTGCGCACCGTGATGTCCGAAATGGGCTATGCGATGATGGGCTCTGGCGTAGCGAGCGGTGAAGACCGTGCAGAAGAAGCGGCTGAAATGGCGATCTCTTCTCCACTGCTGGAAGATATCGACTTGTCTGGTGCGCGCGGCGTGCTGGTCAACATTACCGCTGGCTTCGATCTGCGTCTGGACGAATTTGAAACAGTAGGTAACACCATTCGCGCATTCGCTTCTGATAATGCTACTGTGGTTATCGGTACTTCCCTTGACCCGGAAATGAATGATGAACTGCGTGTGACTGTCGTTGCGACCGGTATCGGTATGGACAAACGTCCTGAGATCACCCTGGTCACCAACAAACAGACTCAGCAGCCGGTGATGGATCGCTACCAGCAGCACGGCATGGCGCCGCTCACGCAGGAGCAAAAACCGGCCGCGAAAGTGGTTAACGACAATACGCCGCAAACTGCGAAAGAACCGGATTATCTGGATATCCCAGCGTTCCTGCGTAAGCAAGCTGACTAAGAATTGGCTGGAATTTGGGGATTTTCGCTCTTTGTGCTAAACTGGCCCACCGTTAGTGATATACACTCTCGGTTGGATAAGTAATTTGGCGAGATTATACGATGATCAAACAAAGGACTCTTAAACGTATCGTTCAGGCGACTGGCGTCGGTTTACATACCGGCAAAAAAGTCACACTGACGTTACGCCCTGCGTCGGCCAATACCGGGGTCATCTATCGTCGCACCGACTTGAATCCACCGGTAGATTTTCCGGCTGATGCCAAATCTGTGCGTGATACTATGCTCTGTACTTGCCTGGTGAATGAGCATGACGTGCGGATTTCTACCGTAGAGCACCTGAACGCCGCCCTGGCGGGTCTGGGTATCGACAACATTGTTATTGAAGTCGATGCACCAGAAATCCCAATTATGGACGGTAGTGCTGCTCCGTTCGTTTATCTGCTGCTGGATGCCGGCATCGATGAACTGAACTGCGCGAAGAAATTTGTACGCATTAAAGAGACTGTTCGCGTTCAAGATGGCGACAAATGGGCTGAATTCAAACCGTTTAATGGTTTCTCGTTGGACTTTACCATCGATTTTAACCATCCAGCGATTGATGGCAGCAACCAGCGCTATGCGATGAACTTCTCTGCTGATGCGTTTATGCGTCAGATTAGCCGTGCACGTACCTTCGGTTTCATGCGTGATATCGAATATCTGCAGTCCCGTGGCCTATGCCTGGGCGGCAGCTTCGATTGTGCCATCGTTGTTGACGATTATCGCGTACTGAACGAAGACGGCCTGCGTTTTGAAGATGAATTCGTTCGTCACAAAATGCTGGATGCGATCGGCGACCTGTTCATGTGTGGTCACAATATCATTGGTGCATTCACCGCGTTTAAATCCGGTCATGCATTGAACAACAAATTGTTGCAGGCAGTCCTTGCAAAACAGGAAGCCTGGGAATTTGTGACCTTCGAAGATGAAGCTGAACTGCCTCTGGCATTCAAAGCTCCGAGCACGGTCCTGGCGTAACGGTTAATTCCGTATCGTAAAATCGACTGGTTGACCTGGTACTCTCTCCGACCAGGAAGACCAGTCGTTTTTGTTTCTAGACCTCTGATTTTCTTCCCCGCATGAAATTTGCCCACTAAGCACAGAATGTGCGCGCGTTCGCTGCATTCTTGACCGAATTTCCCTGAGGCATTACGTCATTCCTGCTGCTGTATTATCGCTTTAGTGATAATATCTGTGCGCTAAATAATATCTGAACGCATGCCTGTACTGGCCTGCATACGATGGTGGATTAGGTGAGCGGAATACTAACGCGCTGGCGACAATTTGGCAGACGTTACTTCTGGCCGCATCTCTTATTAGGGATGGTCGCGGCGAGCTTCGGCTTGCCTGTGCTCAGCCACAGCGCAGAAGCGGCAACGCCTGCAAACACCACCACAACTAAACACGATCTCTCCACGCGGGTTAATTTCACTAACCTCGCGCTGCTTGAAGCCAATCGCCGCCCTAACTTTACGGTCGATTACTGGCATCAACATGCTATCCGGACCGTCATTCGCCATCTTTCATTTGCGATGGCACCGCAGGCTGTGCCTGTCGTAGAAGAATCACTGCCCGTTCAGGCACAACATCTTGCTCTGCTGGATACGCTCAATGCGCTGTTGACGCAAGAAAGCAAACCGCCAGTGATCGTTCGTCAGATGACGAATACCGCTTTTATTCCACACGCTGCCTTTTCGGTGTCGGCCTGGATTAGCCAGGTGCAGGGCATCCGCGCCGGGCCACAACGCCTCAGCTAAATTAACTGTTTTTCAATACCTTAATTTATCTGCCCATGATGGGGCGTGTGAGAATTTATTATGCTAATCAAATTATTAACCAAAGTTTTCGGTAGCCGTAACGATCGTACCCTGCGCCGTATGCGCAAAGCGGTCATCGTCATTAATGGTATGGAACCGGAGATGGAAAAACTCTCCGATGACGAACTGAAAGCGAAAACCGGTGAATTCCGTGAGCGCCTGGCAAAAGGCGCAACCCTGGAAAGCCTGATTCCGGAAGCTTTCGCCGTGGTTCGTGAAGCGAGTAAACGCGTGTTCGGCATGCGTCACTTTGACGTACAGCTGCTCGGCGGTATGGTTCTGAACGAACGCTGCATCGCAGAAATGCGTACCGGTGAAGGTAAAACCCTGACCGCAACGCTGCCTGCATACCTGAACGCACTGACCGGTAAAGGCGTTCACGTCGTCACCGTCAACGACTACCTGGCGCAGCGTGACGCCGAAAACAACCGTCCACTGTTCGAATTCCTCGGCATGTCCGTGGGTATCAACATGTCTGGCCTGCCTGCTCCGGCGAAGCGCGAAGCTTATGGCGCGGACATTACCTACGGCACCAACAACGAATACGGTTTTGACTACCTGCGCGACAACATGGCGTTCAGCCCGGAAGAGCGCGTACAGCGCAAACTGCACTATGCGCTGGTGGATGAGGTCGACTCAATCCTGATCGATGAAGCTCGTACTCCGCTGATCATCTCTGGCCCGGCTGAAGACAGCTCTGAGATGTACCGCAAAGTCGACAAAATCATTCCGCATCTGATTCGTCAGGAGAAAGAAGATTCTGATACGTTCCAGGGCGAAGGCCACTTCTCCGTTGACGAAAAAGCGCGTCAGGTGAACCTGACCGAACGCGGTCTGGTTCAGATTGAAGAGCTGCTGGTTGAGCAGGGCATTATGGATGAAGGCGAGTCACTTTACTCTCCGACCAACATTATGCTGATGCACCATGTGACTGCCGCACTGCGCGCTCACGTGCTGTTCACCCGCGATGTGGATTACATCGTGAAAGACGGCGAAGTGATCATCGTTGATGAACATACCGGTCGTACCATGCAGGGCCGTCGCTGGTCTGATGGTCTGCACCAGGCTGTGGAAGCCAAAGAAGGCGTGGATATTCAGAACGAAAACCAGACGCTGGCTTCTATCACCTTCCAGAACTACTTCCGTCTGTACGAAAAACTGGCGGGCATGACCGGTACTGCAGATACCGAAGCGTTCGAATTCAGCTCCATCTACAAACTGGATACCGTTGTCGTCCCGACTAACCGCCCAATGATCCGTAAAGATATGCCGGATCTGGTGTACATGACCGAAGCGGAAAAAATTCAGGCGATCATCGAAGATATCCGCGAGCGTACCGCTGCAGGTCAACCGGTACTGGTGGGTACCATCTCGATCGAGAAATCCGAAGTGGTTTCTCATGAACTCGATAAAGCGGGTATCAAGCACAACGTACTGAACGCTAAATTCCACGCTAAAGAAGCAGATATCGTTGCTCAGGCCGGTTATCCGGCGGCGGTTACCATCGCCACCAACATGGCAGGTCGTGGTACCGATATTATGCTGGGTGGTAGCTGGCAGGCCGAATTGGCCGAGCTGGAAAACCCAACTCCAGAACAAATTGCGCAGATCAAAGCTGACTGGCAGGTGCGTCACGATGCAGTACTGGCATCTGGTGGTCTGCACATTATCGGCACCGAGCGTCACGAATCTCGTCGTATCGACAACCAGCTGCGTGGTCGTGCGGGTCGTCAGGGTGATGCTGGTTCTTCCCGCTTCTACCTGTCAATGGAAGATGCGCTGATGCGTATTTTCGCCTCTGACCGCGTGTCTGGCATGATGCGCAAACTGGGCATGAAACCAGGTGAAGCAATCGAACACCCGTGGGTGACCAAAGCAATTGCCAACGCCCAGCGTAAAGTGGAAAGTCGCAACTTCGATATTCGTAAGCAACTGCTGGAATATGATGACGTTGCGAACGATCAGCGCCGTGCGATCTACTCCCAGCGTAACGAACTGCTGGACGTGTCTGATGTGAGCGAAACCATCAACAGCATCCGCGAAGATGTCTTTAAAGCGACAATTGATGCGTACATTCCGCCACAGTCTCTGGAAGAAATGTGGGACATCGAAGGCCTGCAGGAACGTCTGAAAAACGACTTCGACCTCGAACTGCCGATCAAAGAGTGGCTGGACAAAGAGCCTGAGCTGCACGAAGAGACGCTGCGCGAACGTATTCTGGAAACAGCGATTACTGTTTACAAGCAGAAGGAAGAAGTCGTTGGCATTGAGATGATGCGTCACTTCGAGAAAGGCGTCATGCTGCAGACGCTGGATTCCCTGTGGAAAGAGCATCTGGCAGCGATGGACTATCTGCGTCAAGGTATCCATTTGCGTGGCTATGCGCAGAAAGATCCTAAGCAGGAGTACAAGCGTGAATCCTTTGCGATGTTCGCTTCAATGCTGGAGTCGCTGAAGTACGAAGTGATTAGTACCCTGAGTAAAGTTCAGGTGCGTATGCCGGAAGAAGTAGAAGCAATGGAACAGCAGCGTCGTGAAGAAGCTGAGCGCCTGGCACAGATGCAACAGCTGAGCCATCAGACTGACGAAGATGAAGCCGCAGCGGCGATTGCTGCCCAGACGGGCGATCGCAAAGTGGGTCGTAACGATCCATGCCCATGTGGTTCCGGTAAAAAATATAAAGCGTGTCATGGCCGTCTGAGCTAAACGCACATCACCAATCGAAAAGGCGCAGAGATCTGCGCCTTTTTTATGGAAGTCACACATATGAAAGTACTGCAAATCGCTGTCGGGATTATTCGTAACCCGCAAAACCAGATCTTCATTACTCAGCGTGCCGCTGATGCCCATATGGCCAACAAATGGGAATTTCCGGGCGGTAAAATCGAATCAGGTGAAACGCCGGAACAGGCGCTGGTGCGAGAGCTTCAGGAAGAGGTGGGAATTACTGCGCTGGAACCAACGTTGTTCGATAAGCTCGAATATCAATTCCCGGACAGGCACATTACGTTGTGGTTCTGGATGGTTGAACGCTGGGAAGGCGAGCCGTGGGGTAAAGAAGGGCAGCCTGGCAGTTGGTTGGCGTTGGAGGCGCTGGACGCCGAGAAATTCCCGCCCGCTAATGAACCAGTAATCGCCAGACTGACTCAGGAACTGAAGGCCTGCTAAGCACGTTGCCAGCAGGCACAACAAAGAAGACGTTACTGTTGCTCTTCGCTCCAGTCGTCGCTATCTGATAAATCGCCCTCGCTCGGGATGCGTTTCTCTTCTGCGGCCCATTCACCCAGATCGATTAACTGGCAGCGTTTGCAGCAGAACGGGCGAAACGGGCTAATCTCGCCCCAAATAACAGCTTTCCCACAGGTCGGGCAGCTTACGGTAATAATTTCAGACATCAATATTCCTTAGCAGCAAGCCAGTTCAAAATCGAGACGTTCTGGCACTGTGCCATTTTCGCTATCCAGCGGCATAAAGCGAATCGCGAAGCGACTTTTATGCCCGGAAATCTGCGGATAAAGTTGTTCGCTGAGCGACAGATTTAGTCGCAGCAGATCGGCGTCGTCACCATTATCCTGGTAAAAACCGTTGAGGCTGGTCTGCTTGCGAAATGGTGCAGAGTGGCGTACGAGATCGAGGATTAGTGTCAACGCCTGATTCATTGGTTCCAGACTATCCATCCAGCTCTTCACCTGCACATCACGCTGTTCCTGCTGCATATGCAGCCACATGTGCAGCGTCGGCAGATCAAAGCTACAGCATCCGCCTGGAATACTCAGGCGCTGGCGTACCAGGGCAATCAGGCGGTCTTCACGCAGGAACTGCCCCACGCGAGGCGCTGCCATCAGAACTGTGCTGCTTTGTTTCAACTGCAGTCGCAGGGAATCAATTCGGCTCTGATCGACGCCCGGGACTTCAGCCCACCCCTGTAATTTACGCTGTTGGCGCTCAAGTTCTTTCAGTAACTCTGTACGAACATCACCGCGTTCAATGACATCCAGCAGATCGCCAACGTTGCGAAAAAAATGCAGTGCCGCAGCATGATCGGCAATAGGGCGATGGTGTGACATCTGCTGAATCAGAAATTCGATGCGCAACCAGGTGCGCATTTTTTCATTGAGTGGGTGCTCAAAAAGGATGTGCGTATTCATTATGGTTTTTCCTGTGCTACGGCCTGCGCGGCGTAGGTCAGATATTGGGCGTGCAGGCGGGCGACATCCGACGCAATGGAATCGGGTGCGCCATCATTATCAATAACATCATCTGCGACGGCAAGGCGCTCTTCGCGTGTTGCCTGCGCAGCAAGAATTTGTTCAGCATGTTGGCGAGAGACATTATCGCGCAGCATGGTTCGCTTAAGCTGTGTCTCAGGCGACACATCGATCACCAGAATACGATCGGCCTTATGCTGAAGCTGATTTTCAACGAGCAAGGGAACAACCCAGAGTACATAAGGCGACGTGGCTTCAGCGATCTGGCGCTGAGTTTCCTGGTGAATCATGGGGTGCAGGAGGGCGTTGAGCCAGGTTTTTTCTGCGGGTTGCGAAAAGATACTCTCGCGCAGCAGGCGTCTGTTCAGCGTGCCGTCGGCATTCATGATGTTGGGCCCGAAATGTGCAGCGATAGCATTAAGCCCAGGTGAATGAGGCTCTACCACCTGACGGGCAATGATATCGGCATCAATTATCGCAATACCCAAGCGTGAAAAAGCGTCAGCAACGGTGCTTTTGCCACTACCGATACCGCCTGTTAACGCAACAACGTACCCCATTAAATCAAATCCTGGGAATTATTCATTTTTAAAATCAGCTGCTTAGAAATTAAACTTACCGGAGCGGATGGTTAACTCTGTTTACCTGCTTTTGACCAGGTAAATTTATAGGATTGTAGCGTAAAAAAAGAGAAATTCGCAGTCTTGCGGAGCACGTATTAGTGCGTATGATAACGTCACTGGAGTTGTGCTTTGACTATATTTGCCTCTAACCCCAGGAACCCGCACATGCGTATCGAAGAAGATCTGAAGTTAGGTTTCAAAGACGTTCTTATCCGCCCTAAACGCTCTACGCTGAAAAGCCGCTCAGACGTTGAACTCGAACGTCAATTCACCTTTAAACACTCCGGTCAGACCTGGTCTGGCGTGCCTGTTATTGCTGCCAATATGGATACCGTGGGTACCTTTGCGATGGCTACGGCGCTGGCGAGTTTCGATATTCTGACTGCAGTGCACAAACACTACAGCAACGAAGAGTGGAACGCATTTGCGGCTTCTGCTTCTGATGATGTTAAGAAACACGTGATGGTGTCCACGGGTACATCTGACGCTGATTTCGAGAAAACCAAACAAATTCTGGTGGATAATCCAGAGTTTAATTTTGTTTGTATCGACGTGGCGAATGGCTATTCCGAACATTTCGTTCAGTTTGTCAGCAAAGCACGCGCGGCCTGGCCAACCAAAACCATCATCGCGGGTAACGTTGTGACCGGCGAGATGTGTGAAGAGCTGATTCTGTCCGGCGCGGATATCGTGAAAGTGGGGATCGGCCCTGGCTCTGTCTGCACTACGCGTGTCAAAACAGGTGTCGGCTATCCGCAGCTGTCCGCCGTGATTGAGTGTGCCGATGCGGCCCACGGCCTGGGCGGTCAGATCATCAGCGACGGCGGCTGCACCATGCCGGGCGATGTTGCAAAAGCCTTCGGTGGCGGCGCAGATTTCGTGATGCTGGGCGGTATGTTGGCCGGTCATGAAGAGAGCGGTGGTACCGTAGTTGAAGAAAACGGTGAGAAATTCATGCTGTTCTACGGAATGAGTTCTGAATCCGCTATGAATCGCCACGTCGGCGGCGTTGCGCAGTACCGTGCAGCAGAAGGCAAAACCGTGAAACTGTCCCTGCGCGGTCCGGTTGAGAATACCGCTCGTGATGTTCTCGGTGGCCTGCGTTCTGCCTGTACCTACGTCGGTGCATCTCGTCTGAAAGAGTTGACCAAACGCACGACGTTTATCCGCGTTCAGGAACAAGAAAACCGCGTTTTCAACAGCCTGTAATCGCTGTTCCGCTGGTGCGCACCTGTGCACCAGCGTTATCCCGCACTCATCGCATCGCCTAAATGGAAAATTGGCAGATACATTGCCACCACCAGTGTTCCGATAATGATGCCTGTCACAATTAACAGCAGTGGTTCTAACAGCGACGCGAGATTATCCGCGTGCTGGAATGTTTGTTCATTATGATGATGAGCTAGATTTGCCAGCATCGTATCCAGTGAGCCAGAAACCTCCCCTGTTCGCACAAGCTGAATGCACAGAGGGGTGAAAATTCGCGCTTCACTGAGTGAGGACCCAATAGGTGCTCCTTGCGCCACCCGCTCCCTGGCGCCCCGCAGTGCTTCTTGCCAGAATATGCCCGCAACCGATTCTTCTGCACTTTCCAGCCCCTGTAAGAAGGCGATCCCTGCCTGTTGGGTTAGCGATAACACGGTAAATATTTGGCTTAGTTTTTGTCCGCGTACCAACACTCCCATAACAGGTAGACGCAAAACCAGACGCTGACTAAAACGCTGCCAGCGTGGGTGGTATCGTAAGCCACGCATCATGAATGCCGGAAACAGCATCACGAAGAATAGAGCAATGATGTGCTGATGGACGAAGTCAGCAAACCCCATTACCAATTGTGTTAGCAAAGGGAGGGGCGTATTGAACGTTTGATAGATGGCGGCGAATTCGGGTAACACTAATGTCACCATCGCCAGCACCACAACCACCGCGAGGGCCAGAATGATCAGCGGATAACGCAGGGCCTTTTTGACTTTCATACTGAGCAATTGCTGTGATTTTTGCTGCTGAGCCAACTGACTACAGCACTCTTCCAGTTTTCCGGTCAGTTCTCCGGTTTTCATCATTGAGATATAAAGCGGAGGAAATACCTCAGGCCATTTTTTCAGGGCTTCAGAGAATGCGCAGCCTGCGCTGAGATCGTTCGCAAGTCTGGCTAAAAGCGCCTGCCATTGTTTCATCGGATGTTGATCAGCCAGCATTTGCAGGCTGTAGGCGAGTGTAAGCCCGGCCTGAAGCAGCGCGGCAAGTTGGCGGAAAATCTCATAGCAATGTTGAGGCTGCCATTTCTTCAGCATAAGCGTGCGAGACAGTGACAGCGGGCAAAGTGCCTCATATGACAACTGACTAAAGGCTGCTTCTCGATTCACCGCCCAAAGGGTGCCTTGCTGAAGTTCCCCCTGTAAGGTGAGGGCGCGCCAGCGCCAGAGATGATTAGCAGCCATCGGGCAGCCCCAAAACGCGGACTATCTCTTTCAGAGTGGTATGTCCTTGTTCCACGGCCATGCAGCCGTGTTCGAAGAGCGTGGTCATGCCTGTCCCCCTTGCTGTGAGGTCTATCTCTTCAATCGACGTACCGCTAGCTATCGCCTGACGAATATCACTGTTGACCGAGAGCACTTCAAACAGAGCGACGCGACCATAAAAGCCGTGATAACAGCGATCGCAGCCTACCGGTTGCCAGTGAGGAAGTTCACGTGGCCAGACGGTCTTAGGCAATTTTGCTTTCATCTCACCCTCTTTTCGACAATGAATGCACAGGCGGCGTACCAGCCTTTGCGCTACCACCAGCGTCAGGGCGGATGACACCATCCAGCGGGCAACACCCATCTGCTGCAATCGTATCAATGTCTCGGTGGTGGAGTTGGTGTGCAATGTTGAGAGCACCAAATGCCCCGTCTGGGCGGCATTGATGGCGATTTCAGCCGTTTCACCATCGCGTATTTCGCCCACCATGATGATGTCCGGGTCCTGGCGTAGCAGTGCTCGAAGCACGCTTTGAAACGTCAGTCCTGCTCGTGGATTGATTTGTGTTTGGTTCAACCCTGCGAGAGGGATCTCTACCGGATCTTCTACGCTACAAATATTCACGTCCTGGGCGTTTAGGGCTTGCAGTGCACTGTAGAGCGTGACGGTTTTTCCACTTCCGGTCGGGCCGGTCACCAATAAAAGTCCTTGCGGCTGATAAAGTGCTTCTGCAAAAAGCATCCGTTGGGAATCAGTCATGCCTAATGCGCCAAGTTCCAGTGCCTGTTGCACTTGATGAAGTAAACGCAAAACGATTTTTTCGCCCCCGCGACAAGGGAGCGTGGCGATACGAAAAGAGACTGCGCTGCCCGTCAACTCAACGGTAAATTGACCATCCTGCGGCAGGCGGCGTTCTGCAATATCCAGTTCACCCAGTACCTTCAGCCGAGCAATGAGCGTCGTCGCTAACGCTGCTGTTAACGGGGGTTGTGGATAAAGCACGCCATCAATACGCAAGCGGATTTGCCAACTCTCCCCGGCAGGCTCGATATGGATATCGGACGCGCGCTGACTCAGCGCCAGCTGAAGCGTGCGGTTAAGAATATCGACAGCGGAGCTGACGGGAGTGGTTATCGGTAAATGTGCCTGGGATGATGTCTGCTGATATTTCTCCATCCGCTCTTTCGTCCAGCATTCAATATCAATCCGCTTTTGCGTGACGAAGCGCAGAGCCTCCATCATCTGTGATGCTGGAGTGTCCAGCACGGCAATACTGACCATTTCATCGTTATTGCTTAATAGCAATGCATGATGGCGCTGGCACAGCAGCATCAGTTGTTCTGAATTCATCGTCCGCCCCTTTTATTTATTGTCGAAGCGAAAAACATCTTCACACGCTTGTTTCATGGCGCTGTCATTAGCGATATTGCAGTCTCGAGTCCAGCCGGTTATCCCGTTTCCGTCGTTCCAGATTGGGGCTAAAACCACTTCCAGACCGTTCAGACTCTCTTGACCTGTCAGAGCTACTGAGCCTTTGGCGACGCTCATCGCTGAGGTGTAACGCGTTGTTGTCGGTGAGGAGATCCCGTTGGTTCCACCATCGCAGCTATCGACACCGCCATGATCGAGCGCGCAAAGTTCTATAGCTGTGCGATAGGGCATAAAGGTTTGCAACATATCCGTCAGTGCGGCTTTGCGAAGATAGTTCTGGTATGCGGGCACGCCGATGGCGCTGAGAATCGCGATAATGCCAATGACCACCATTAGCTCAATGAGGGTAAATCCTTGTTGTCTGTTCATGTCTGCTCCTTGGGTTTCGTGGCGCAACTGTGGCAGTGCGCGAAAGTAAAAACGAGGAGCAATAAGGAGATTGTGAAGGGCGGTTCAGAGGATTTTAAAGCAGTTGTATGAAGGCATAAAAATTTTGCGAGAAGCGCCGTAAACGGTGGATTAACTTCGCTCTCCCGGTAGAAGAGAGCGAAGAATCACGTATTATTTGAAGCGCATAGAGAGGTCGAGTGCTTGTACGTGTTTGGTGAGCGCGCCAACAGAAATAAAGTCCACGCCCGTTTCAGCGAATTCACGCAGGGTTTCATGCGTAACGTTGCCGGAGACTTCCAGCTGCGCCTGACCATTGGTGCGTTTGACGGCTTCGCGCATTTGTTCGGTTTCGAAGTTGTCGAGCATGATGATGTCCGCCCCGGCTTTGAGTGCGGCGTCTAATTCATCCATGTTTTCAACTTCGACTTCGACAGGCACGTCAGGATGCAGCCAGAAGGCCTTTTCGACCGCCTGGCGTACCGAACCAGACGCGATAATGTGGTTCTCTTTGATCAGGAAGGCATCGGATAATCCCAGACGATGGTTTGCGCCACCGCCACACAGAACCGCATATTTTAGCGCCGTACGCAGGCCGGGAAGCGTTTTACGAGTATCGAGCAACTGAGTTTTAGTGCCAGCCAGAAGCTCAACGTAGCGACGAACGGCGCTCGCCACGCCAGACAATGTCTGGACAAAGTTCAGAGCGGTACGTTCACCTGTCAACAGCACGCGGGACGGGCCATTGAGTTCAAAAAGAGGTTGATTGGCGCTGATGCTGTCGCCATCCTGAACGTGCCAGGTTATCTGTACGTCGTCGCCAGCGAGCTGGGTAAAGACCTCTTCTACCCAGCGCTTGCCGCAGAATACGCCGTCTTCGCGAGTGATAATCACTGCGTGGGAAAGCGTCTCTTTTGGTAGCAATTGTGCGGTAATATCGTTATCGGCATTCACCTCTCCGCCCAGATCTTCGCGCAGCGCATGGGCGACGCTTGCCGGGATATCGAGGTTAATACGTTCCAGAAGCGCGTCACGTCGGTGGTCGGGGTTGTAGCGGCGAGGCGGCATGATAAAACTCCAAATTGGTAACGAATCATAAGATTGAAACATGCTACTCTGAACCGAGAATCTGCACCATATATAAGGAGAGCCAGCATGCAGTTACAAGACGGATGGCTGGTGGATGCGCGGCACGTACCGTCGCCGCACCATGATGGCCGCCCGGAGGATGAAACGCCCTCACTGCTGGTGGTCCACAATATTAGCCTACCACCGGGTGAATTTGGCGGTCCGTGGATCGACGCATTATTCACCGGAACAATCGATCCTAATGCCCATCCTTTTTTTGCTGAAATTGCCCATCTGCGCGTTTCGGCACATTGTCTGATTCGACGCGACGGTGAAATCGTCCAGTATGTTCCTTTCGATAAACGTGCGTGGCACGCCGGTGTCTCTGTGTATCAAGGGCGTGAACGCTGTAACGATTTTTCGATTGGTATTGAGCTGGAAGGCACAGATACTACGCCTTACACCGATGCGCAGTATCTGGCTTTGGCTGCGGTGACGCGTGCTTTGTCCGCGCTGTACCCAAAAATTGCTGAAAATATCACCGGGCATAGCGATATTGCACCCGTGAGAAAAACCGATCCCGGCCCGGCGTTTGACTGGTCCCGGTTTCTCGCCATGCTTACCGCTTCGTCAGATAAGGAGATGACATGACGTTGTTTACCATGCTGCTGGTGATGATCGCTGAACGGTTATTTAAACTGGGCGAGCACTGGCATTTGGATCACCGGATGGAAGTATTCTTCCGCCGGATTAAACATTTTTCGATGCTGCGCACCCTCCTGATGACCGCTGTGTTGATGGGCGTGGTATTTCTGTTGCTGCGTGCGCTGCATGGCCTCTTTTTTAACGTGCCGCTGCTGGTAGTGTGGATCTTGCTTGGCGTACTGTGTATCGGTGCCGGAAAAGTGCGGTTGCACTATCATGCCTATCTGAAAGCCGCATCGCGTGACGATAGCCACGCGCGTGGCGCGATGGCGAGCGAACTGACGCTTATTCACGGCGTGCCGCCGGACTGCAATGAGCGCGATTATCTGCGCGAGCTGCAAAATGCGCTGCTTTGGATCAACTTCCGCTATTATCTCGCGCCGCTGTTCTGGTTTGTCGTGGGCGGCCCGTGGGGCCCGGTGTTCCTGATGGGATACGCTTTCTTACGCGCCTGGCAGACCTGGCTGGCGCGCTATCTGACACCGCACGAGCGTCTGCTGTCGGGCATCGACGCGATTTTACACGTGCTGGACTGGCTGCCGGTTCGTCTGGTCGGTGTGGTCTATGCCTTAATCGGTCACGGCGAAAAAGCACTTCCGGCGTGGTTTGCCTCCTTGGCCGATCGTCATACTTCTCAGTATCAGGTGCTGACGCGCCTGGCGCAGTTCTCACTGGCGCGTGAACCACACACGGATAAAGTCGAAACCCCGAAAGCGGCGGTGTCGATGGCGAAGAAAACTTCGTTTGTGATTGTGGTGCTGGTGGCGTTACTGACCATTTACGGCACGCTGGTGTAAGCCAGCGCACCGCATTCCTCAATACGTATCCGCAGGCGGGATGCCAAAATCAGGCATCCCGTTTTTGTCCCAGCGAACTAACTTCAGGCGGGTATGACGATTCGGATCGTAAAGCGGATCGCCTTCAATTTCTGTGTAGTTTCGTGCGTGATACACCAGCACATCTTCGCCGTCCGGCGTTTTCGTAAAGCTGTTGTGCCCTGGCCCGTACTGGCGATTTTCGTAGCTGGTGGTAAACACCGGTCGCGGTGCTTTGTGCCAGTTGGCTGGATTGCGCGGATCGGCGCTTTTATCAATCCACAATAGCCCCATGCAGTAGTTCTCATCCGTCGCGCTGGCAGAGTAGCTGATAAATAGCGTATTGCTATGCTCCAGCACCGCCGGGCCTTCGTTGACCCAAAACCCCCGACATTCCCAGTCGTATTCCGGTTTGCTGAGCATGATGGGCTCACCTTTAAGCGTCCACGGGTTTTCCATTTCGCACAGATAGAGATTGGAGTTACCGGAAATATGGGGTGCTTTTTGCGCCCACAGATACCAACGTTTGCCCTGATGCACGAAGGTGGTGGCATCGAGCGCAAACGTATCAAACGGCGTGACGATTTGTCCTTTTTCGACCCACTTCCCACTCAGCGGGTCGCTGTCTGCGCATTCCAGCGCGAACATCCGGTGCTGGAACATATTCAGTTGGTCGAGAGCTTGGGTGTGCGCGGCGGCAAAGTAGATGTACCACTTGCCGTCAATGTAATGCAGTTCCGGTGCCCAGATCAGCTCACTCATCGGGCCGGTATCCGGTTTACGCCAGACCACCACTTCTTCTGCGCTACGTAACCCTTCCAGCGAGTCGGCGCGACGGATCTCCAGCCGGTCGTACTCTGGTACTGAGGCGATGAAATAATAAAGCCCGTCGTGATGCAGAATATACGGGTCGGCACGTTGTTCGATAAACGGGTTTGGCCAGTGACGCATAGGGCTTTCCTTATTTAGTCTCTACAGCTTTGAGTTCCTGGTAATCATTCAGCTCGCGATAGTTATTACGGCGCTTTTCCAGGTCCTCCTGGATCTGCTTCATCATTTCGCGGTCAACTTTCAGCAGGCGAACCACGCCAGCAGTAATCAAATAACCCACGCCCGGAATGATGGTAAACAGCAGGACAATCCCGTTAGTGGCATCGGCGCTTTGTGCTTTTGCTCCGGAATCATAACCGTACCAGGAGAGCAGGAATCCAACCATTGCACCGGCAATCGCCAGCCCGAGTTTGAGGAAGAAGATATTGCCGGAAAAACTGATCCCGGTGATGCGTTTCCCGGTTTTCCACTCACCGTAGTCGTCCACATCCGCCATCAGCGACCAGTGCAGCGGGGAAGGGATCTGATGCAGAATATTGAGCAGGAAATAGAGTACGACGATGGTGGTCGTGGCTTTCGGGTCGAAGAAGTAGAACGCGCAGGAGAAAATCGCCAGTGCGATATTGGTCCAGAAGAACACTTTCAGCTTACACCAGCGGTCGGTCAGGGTTTTCGCGAAAATACTGCCGAGCATCATGCCCACCACGCCGAGGCTGATAAACAGGGTGGCGAAATGGGTGCTTTGTCCCATTACCCAAGTGACGTAATACATGGTCGCCGCCATGCGGATAAAGCCCGGACAGACGTTGCACAGGGTCAGCAGCAGGATGCGCACCCACTGATCGTTCTTCCACACATCTTTCAGATCGTTTTTCAGCTCATCATTGGTTTGCACCGCAGGGCGAATACGTTCCCGTACGGTCGAGAAACTGAACAGGAACATGCAGGTGCCAATCAGCGCCAGCACGGTCATCGCCATTTGATAGCCTTTTGCTTTGTCGTCGCCGCCAAAATACTCCACCATTGGCAGCAGCGTTAACGAGAGCAGCAGCGTGGCAATCCCGACCATTACAAAGCGGTACGACTGACAGGCCACGCGCTCTTTAGGGTCGTTGGTGATCACCCCGCCCAGCGAGCAGTATGGGATGTTAATTGCCGTGTAGGTGAGAGACAGCAGGAAGTAAGTGACAAACGCATAGATAACTTTGCTGTTGTAAGTCCACTCTGGGGTGGTGAACATCAGGATGCTGAACAGGGCATAGGGGAAGGCAATCCACAGCAGCCATGGACGAAATCGACCATATTTACTGCGGGTGCGATCGGCAATCGCGCCCATTATCGGGTCGGTGATGGCATCGATAACCCGCACTGACAGCAGCAGTACGCCGACCAGTGCCGGTGCCAGCCCAAAGATATCCGTATAAAAATAGTTAACAAACAACATGATGGCGCCAAAGATGATATTGCATCCCGCGTCGCCCATCCCATAGCCGATCTTTTCTTTTACTGACAGCTTATTGTTATCCATCGACAGATCTCCGAGTTTCGGTATGGAGAGAATTATTCGCTGGCGAAGGAATATATGCGTTGCAGGATAAGGGCGGTGATATGGATGAAATGGCTGTTGGTGAGAATTTGTGAGGCAGGTAACACGCTCTGTGCCGCAATCGGGCACAGAGCGAGACACGATTAATGCGCTTTTACGGTTTTGGCATTTTTCTGTTTAAACATGTAGCCCACACCCAGTATCGCAATCCACACCGGGATCAGATACACGGAGATGGCCATGCCTGGGGTGATCAGCATGATGACCAGTACCGCCGCCATAAAGACCAGGCAGACCCAGTTGCCGAGCGGATAAAGCAGGGCCGGGAAGCGGGTTTTCACACCTTGTTTCTGCTTGGCGCGACGGAATTTAATGTGCGCCAGGCTGATCATCGCCCAGTTGATCACCAGTGCGGAGACCACAAGTGCCATCAGCAGACCAAAGGCAGATTCCGGTGCCAGGTAGTTAATCAGTACGCACAGTGCGGTAACCAGCGCGGACACCATAATGGAGTTCACCGGTACGCCACGTTTATCCACGTTAAGCAGCGCTTTTGGTGCGTTGCCCTGCTGAGCCAGGCCGAACAGCATACGGCTGTTGCAGTATACGCAGCTGTTATAGACGGATAGCGCAGCGGTCAGCACCACGATGTTCAGCGCGTTCGCCACAAAAGTGTCGCCCAGTTCATGGAAGATCAATACGAACGGACTGGTGTCTGCGGTCACGCGCGTCCACGGCAGCAGGGAAAGCAGAACCGCCAGGGAGCCCACATAGAAAATCAGAATACGGTAGATAACCTGGTTGGTGGCTTTCGGGATGCTCTGCTCAGGATTATCGGCTTCAGCTGCGGTAATACCCACCAACTCCAGCCCACCGAACGAGAACATAATGATCGCCATCATCATCACCAGACCGGTCATGCCGTGAGGCAGGAACCCGCCTTGCTCCCACAGGTTACGCACAGTGGCCTGCGGGCCGCCGTTGCCGCTGAACAGCAGCCAGCCGCCGAAGATGATCATCGCGACCACAGCGATGACTTTGATAATGGCAAACCAGAACTCCATCTCACCAAACACTTTAACGTTGGTCAGGTTGATGGCGTTGATGATCACGAAGAAGGCCGCCGCTGAAGCCCAGGTAGGGATCTCCGGATACCAGAACTGAATGTACTTACC
The DNA here is from genome assembly GCF_002922995.1 of Lelliottia sp. 7254-16. Classification (NCBI taxonomy): domain Bacteria; kingdom Pseudomonadati; phylum Pseudomonadota; class Gammaproteobacteria; order Enterobacterales; family Enterobacteriaceae; genus Lelliottia; species Lelliottia sp. 7254-16. The sequence continues at coordinate 92,722 of NZ_PQVS01000005.1, read as the reverse complement.
GACGGCAGTCAGCTCCGCCATGGCAACCAGAACGTACAGGACCCAGTAGTTCCAGCCCGATGCGAAACCGGCAAAGCTGCCCCAGTATTTGTAGGCAAAGTGGCTAAAGGAGCCTGCTACCGGCTCTTCAACGACCATTTCGCCCAGCTGGCGCATAATAAGGAAGGCAATAAAGCCTGCAATGGCGTAACCCAGAATAATGCCCGGACCTGCCGACTGAATGACGGATGCGCTGCCCAGAAACAGGCCGGTACCGATAGCGCCACCCAACGCGATGAGCTGTATATGGCGGTTTTTAAGGCCGCGCTTTAGCTGATCGCCATGCTGTTGAGCTTCCATTTGAAACCTCGTGTGTGGTTGTTATGTTCACGCTCGGGCGTGTGTAATTATGAAAGTCCATTTTCTGTATTTATTTCTTTACGGTTAAGTTAACCGAAAAAATCGGAGATGGCTTCCGTTGACGCCAGAATAGTGGTAAGCGACCGCGAATGCACCTGCTTTATGAAGGGATGTGGATCGCTTGAATAAAAAGAAAGCATTTGTAAATAGTGCCGATTCACTCCCGTACCCAACCTATAGAATAAAAATGCTCCATAAGTGGGCTAATTTTCATTATTTACCTTGTTGAATCGCTTCAGATTGCAAATTCCCTCGTTTCAATATGGTTAAAACACCCTCTTTAGTAGTAACCAGTTCATTTGTGCAAAGTTACATTTCTGAAACGTTATTTCTGTAAGGTTGTTAAAATGTGCAGGGTTTACTGATTTCAATCAAAACCAAGATGGACAGAAGGTGAATACTTTGTTACTTTAGCGATACGAACATGAAATTGGTAAGACCAATTTACTCCGGGCAAAAAGGCGTAAGACAGGGAATATGGCCTACAGCAAAATTCGCCAACCAAAACTATCGGATGTGATAGAGCAGCAGCTGGAGTTTTTAATCCTCGAAGGGACTCTGCGCCCCGGTGAAAAACTCCCGCCTGAACGCGAACTGGCAAAACAGTTCGACGTTTCTCGTCCCTCTCTGCGCGAGGCAATTCAACGTCTCGAAGCGAAGGGCTTGCTGCTTCGTCGTCAGGGCGGTGGAACTTTTGTGCAAAACAGCCTGTGGCAGAGCTTCAGCGATCCGCTGGTAGAGCTTCTATCTGACCACCCAGAATCCCAGTTTGACCTGCTTGAAACCCGTCACGCGCTTGAGGGCATCGCTGCATATTACGCGGCCCTGCGCAGCAATGATGAAGATCGTGAACGTATTCGCGAGCTTCATCAGGCCATTGAACGGGCCCAGCAGTCAGGCGATCTCGACGCCGAGTCCGATGCCGTCGTCCAGTATCAAATTGCCGTCACCGAAGCGGCGCACAATGTGGTGCTGCTCCATCTGCTTCGCTGCATGGAGCCGATGCTGGCCCAGAATGTTCGACAAAATTTTGAATTGTTGTACGCCCGCCGGGAGATGCTCCCGTTGGTCAGCAACCATCGCACCCGAGTATTCGAGGCGATAATGGCCGGGGAACCGGAGCAGGCGCGTGAAGCGTCGCACCGTCACCTGGCTTTCATTGAGGAAATCTTGCTGGACCGCAGCCGTGAACAGAGTCGTCGAGAACGTTCACTTCGCCGCATACAGCAACGAAAGGATTAAGCGCCAGGCATTTTTAGAGCGCGGCAACTAAACGCAGAACCTGTCTTATTGTGCTTTTAGTTTTCGAAATAGTTCGGGTTGTATCGCGGTGGCAAGGGCGCGAATCCTGGGAGCATAGTTAACTATGTGACCAGGGTGAGGAAGCGCAGCCAACAAAGAGACAGCCTGAAATAGGAAGAAAAAGAGCACAATGGGACAGGTTCCAGACAAATCAACGTATTAGATAGATAAGGAATACCCCCATGTCAGAACGTCTCCAAAATGACGTGGATCCGATCGAAACTCGCGACTGGCTACAAGCGATCGAATCGGTCATCCGTGAAGAAGGTGTTGAGCGCGCTCAGTATCTGATTGATCAGCTGCTTTCAGAAGCCCGTAAAGGTGGCGTGAAAGTAGCTTCAGGTGCAGGGGCTAGCAACTACGTAAACACGATTGCCGTCGAAGACGAACCGGAATACCCGGGCAATCTGGATCTGGAACGTCGTATTCGTTCTGCCATCCGCTGGAACGCGATCATGACCGTTCTGCGCGCATCCAAGAAAGACCTGGAACTGGGCGGCCACATGGCTTCCTTCCAGTCTTCTGCGACCGTATACGAAGTGTGCTTCAACCACTTCTTCCGCGCGCGCACCGAGAAAGACGGCGGCGACCTGGTGTACTTCCAGGGCCACATCTCTCCGGGCGTTTACGCACGTGCGTTCCTGGAAGGTCGTCTGACTGAAGAGCAGATGAACAACTTCCGTCAGGAAGTTCACGGTAAAGGTCTGTCCTCTTACCCGCACCCTAAACTGATGCCTGAATTCTGGCAGTTCCCGACCGTTTCTATGGGGCTGGGTCCAATCGGTGCAATCTACCAGGCTAAATTCCTGAAATATCTGGAACACCGTGGCCTGAAAGATACCTCTCAGCAGACCGTTTACGCCTTCCTGGGCGACGGCGAAATGGATGAGCCAGAATCTAAAGGTGCGATCACCATCGCCACCCGTGAGAAACTGGACAACCTGTGCTTCATCATCAACTGTAACCTGCAGCGTCTGGATGGTCCGGTAACCGGCAACGGCAAGATCATCAACGAACTGGAAGGCATCTTCAGCGGTGCTGGCTGGAACGTGGTTAAAGTGATGTGGGGCGGTCGTTGGGATGAACTGCTGCGTAAAGACACCAGCGGTAAACTGATCCAGCTGATGAACGAAACCGTTGACGGCGACTATCAGACCTTCAAATCCAAAAACGGTGCTTACGTTCGTGAACACTTCTTCGGTAAATACCCTGAAACCGCAGCGCTGGTTGCAGACTGGTCTGACGATCAGATCTGGGCTCTGAACCGCGGCGGCCACGATCCGAAGAAAGTCTACGCAGCACTGAAAAACGCTCAAGACACCAAAGGCAAAGCAACAGTTATCCTGGCACATACCATCAAAGGTTATGGCATGGGTGACACCGCTGAAGGTAAAAACATTGCTCACCAGGTGAAGAAAATGAACATGGACGGCGTGCGTTATATCCGCGACCGTTTCAACGTTCCTGTCACCGACGAGCAGGTTGAAAACCTGTCTTACATCACCTTCCCGGAAGGTTCTGAAGAACACACCTACCTGCACGCACAGCGTCAGAAACTGAACGGCTACCTGCCGTCCCGTCAGGTGAACTTCACTGAGAAACTGGAACTGCCGGTTCTGGAAGACTTCTCCCAGCTGCTGGAAGAGCAGAACAAAGAGATCTCTACCACTATCGCTTTCGTTCGTGCCCTGAACGTGATGCTGAAGAACAAGTCGATCAAAGATCGCCTGGTGCCAATCATCGCCGATGAAGCGCGTACTTTCGGTATGGAAGGTCTGTTCCGTCAGATCGGTATTTACAGCCCGAACGGCCAGCAGTACACCCCGCAGGACCGTGAGCAGGTTGCATACTACAAAGAAGACGAGAAAGGCCAGATTCTGCAGGAAGGGATCAACGAGCTGGGTGCAGGCGCATCCTGGCTGGCTGCTGCGACCTCTTACAGCACCAACAACCTGCCGATGATTCCGTTCTACATTTACTATTCAATGTTCGGTTTCCAGCGTATCGGTGACCTGTGCTGGCAGGCTGGCGACCAACAGGCTCGCGGCTTCCTGGTCGGTGGTACTTCCGGTCGTACAACGCTGAACGGTGAAGGTCTGCAGCACGAAGATGGTCACAGCCATATTCAGTCTCTGACTATCCCGAACTGTATCTCTTATGACCCGTCTTACGCGTACGAAGTAGCAGTCATCATGCATGACGGCCTGGTTCGTATGTACGGTGAAGCGCAAGAGAACGTTTATTACTACATCACCACTCTGAACGAAAACTACCACATGCCGGCTATGCCAGCAGGTGCCGAGGAAGGTATCCGTAAAGGTATCTACAAACTCGAAACCATCGCGGGTAGCAAAGGTAAAGTTCAGCTGCTGGGCTCCGGTTCTATCCTGCGTCACGTACGTGAAGCAGCGCAGATCCTGGCGAACGACTACGGCGTTGGCTCCGACGTGTACAGCGTGACCTCCTTCACTGAACTGGCGCGTGATGGCCAGGATTGTGAGCGCTGGAACATGCTGCACCCGATGGAAACTCCACGTGTACCGTACATCGCTCAGGTAATGAACGACGCACCGGCAGTGGCATCTACTGACTATATGAAACTGTTCGCCGAGCAGGTTCGTACTTATGTACCGGCTGACGATTACCGCGTACTGGGTACCGACGGCTTCGGTCGCTCTGACAGCCGCGAAAACCTGCGTCACCACTTCGAAGTTGACTCTTCTTACGTGGTTGTAGCAGCGCTGGGCGAACTGGCTAAACGTGGCGAAATCGATAAGAAAGTGGTTGCAGAAGCAATTACCAAATTCAACATCGATGCAGATAAAGTTAACCCGCGTCTGGCGTAAGAGGTAAAAGAATAATGGCTATCGAAATCAATGTACCGGACATCGGGGCTGATGAAGTTGAAATCACCGAGATCCTGGTCAAAGTAGGCGACAAAGTTGAAGCTGAACAGTCGCTGATCACTGTAGAAGGCGATAAAGCCTCTATGGAAGTCCCGTCTCCTCAGGCTGGCATCGTTAAAGAGATCAAAGTCTCTGTTGGCGACAAAACCGAGACCGGCAAACTGATCATGATTTTCGATTCCGCCGACGGTGCAGCAGCTGCTGCACCTGCGCAGGAAGAGAAGAAAGAAGCAGTGGCTCCGGCGGCTGCACCTGCGGCTGCGGCTGCAAAAGACGTTAACGTGCCGGACATCGGCGGTGACGAAGTCGAAGTGACTGAGATCATGGTGAAAGTGGGCGACACCGTTGCCGCTGAACAATCCCTGCTCACCGTAGAAGGCGACAAAGCCTCTATGGAAGTCCCGGCTCCGTTCGCGGGCGTCGTTAAAGAGATCAAAATCAACACCGGTGACAAAGTGTCTACCGGCTCCCTGATTATGGTCTTCGAAGTAGCGGGCGCAGCACCTGCTGCGGCTCCAGCACAGGCAGTTGCTCCGGCAGCAGCGGCGGCACCAGCAGCGTCTGGCGCGAAAGACGTTAACGTTCCGGATATCGGCGGTGACGAAGTTGAAGTGACTGAAGTGATGGTGAAAGTGGGCGACAAAGTTGCCGCTGAGCAGTCACTGATCACCGTAGAAGGCGACAAAGCCTCTATGGAAGTCCCGGCTCCGTTCGCAGGTACCGTGAAAGAAATCAAAATCAGCACCGGCGACAAAGTGTCTACCGGCTCTCTGATCATGGTCTTCGAAGTGGAAGGCGCTGCGCCTGCCGCGGCTCCGGCTGCTGCACCAGCACCTGCTGCTGCCGCTCCGGCTCCTGCTGCAAAAGCAGCGGCACCGGCGGCGAAATCCGAAGGCAAATCTGAGTTTGCTGAAAACGACGCGTACGTTCATGCCACTCCGCTGATTCGTCGCCTGGCGCGCGAATTCGGTGTGAATCTGGCGAAAGTGAAAGGGACTGGCCGTAAAGGTCGTATCCTGCGCGAAGACGTTCAGACTTACGTGAAAGAAGCGGTGAAACGCGCTGAAGCGGCACCTGCTGCTGCCACCGGCGGCGGTATTCCGGGCATGCTGCCTTGGCCGAAAGTGGACTTCAGCAAGTTTGGTGAAATCGAAGAAGTGGAACTGGGTCGTATCCAGAAAATCTCTGGTGCTAACCTGAGCCGTAACTGGGTGATGATCCCGCACGTTACGCACTTCGACAAAACCGATATCACCGATCTGGAAGCGTTCCGTAAACAGCAGAACGCCGAAGCTGAAAAACGTAAACTGGACGTGAAATTCACCCCAGTGGTCTTCATCATGAAAGCCGTTGCGGCAGCGCTTGAGCAGATGCCACGTTTCAACAGCTCTCTGTCTGAAGATGCACAACGTCTGACGCTGAAAAAATACATCAACATCGGTGTTGCGGTTGATACGCCAAATGGTCTGGTTGTTCCGGTCTTCAAAGACGTGAACAAGAAGAGCATTACTGAGCTGTCCCGTGAACTGACAGTGATCTCCAAGAAAGCGCGTGATGGTAAGCTGACAGCCGGCGAAATGCAGGGCGGTTGCTTCACTATCTCCAGCATCGGCGGCCTGGGTACCACCCACTTCGCGCCGATTGTTAACGCGCCAGAAGTGGCGATCCTCGGTGTGTCTAAGTCCGCGATGGAACCGGTGTGGAATGGTAAAGAGTTTGTGCCGCGTCTGATGATGCCAATCTCTCTCTCCTTCGACCACCGCGTGATCGACGGTGCTGATGGTGCTCGCTTCATTACCATCATCAACAACACCCTGAGCGATATTCGCCGCCTGGTGATGTAATCGCAAAAGCCGGCCAGTCGGCCGGCTTTTTGTCTTGTAATCTCATGATAATTGTGAGGTTATGGGTAAAGACAAGAATTCATGAGCCGTTTGTTGTTTCAAAATTGTTAACAATTTTGTAAAATACGGGCGGATAGAACGTCCCGGTGGATGAAGGGCGACAAGTACCTGGACCGCCGGAAATCAATAAGAGGTCATGATGAGTACTGAAATCAAAACTCAGGTCGTGGTACTTGGGGCAGGTCCTGCAGGTTACTCTGCTGCCTTCCGTTGCGCTGATTTAGGTCTGGAAACCGTTATCGTAGAACGTTACAGCACCCTCGGTGGTGTTTGTCTGAACGTCGGCTGTATCCCTTCTAAAGCACTGCTGCACGTAGCAAAAGTTATCGAAGAAGCCAAAGCACTGGCTGACCACGGTATCGTCTTCGGCGAGCCGAAAACCGATATCGACAAGATTCGTACCTGGAAAGAAAAAGTGATCACTCAGCTGACTGGCGGTCTGGCTGGCATGGCCAAAGGCCGTAAAGTGAAAGTGGTCAACGGTCTGGGTAAATTTACCGGGGCAAACACCCTGGAAGTGGAAGGCGAAAACGGCAAAACCGTGATCAACTTCGACAACGCGATCATCGCGGCGGGCTCCCGTCCGATCGAACTGCCGTTCATTCCGCATGAAGATCCACGCGTGTGGGATTCCACCGACGCTCTGGAACTGAAAACCGTTCCAAAACGCCTGCTGGTTATGGGTGGCGGTATCATCGGTCTGGAAATGGGTACCGTATACCACGCGCTGGGTTCAGAGATTGACGTGGTTGAAATGTTCGACCAGGTTATCCCGGCTGCCGATAAAGACATCGTTAAAGTCTTCACCAAACGCATCAGCAAGAAATTCAACCTGATGCTGGAAACCAAAGTGACTGCCGTTGAAGCGAAAGAAGACGGTATTTACGTTTCCATGGAAGGCAAAAAAGCCCCTGCTGAAGCGCAGCGTTACGACGCAGTGCTGGTGGCTATCGGTCGTGTACCGAACGGCAAAAACCTGGATGCAGGCGCGGCTGGCGTTGAAGTTGACGACCGTGGCTTTATCCGTGTCGACAAACAGCTGCGCACCAACGTGCCGCACATCTTTGCTATCGGCGATATCGTCGGTCAGCCAATGCTGGCGCACAAAGGTGTTCACGAAGGCCACGTTGCCGCTGAAGTCATCGCGGGCATGAAGCACTACTTCGACCCGAAAGTGATCCCATCGATCGCCTACACCGAGCCAGAAGTTGCCTGGGTGGGTCTGACCGAGAAAGAAGCGAAAGAAAAAGGCATCAGCTACGAAACCGCCACCTTCCCGTGGGCTGCTTCTGGCCGTGCGATCGCTTCCGATTGCGCCGATGGCGTGACCAAACTGATCTTCGACAAAGAGACTCACCGTGTCATCGGTGGTGCGATTGTCGGCACCAACGGCGGCGAGCTGCTGGGTGAGATCGGTCTGGCTATCGAAATGGGCTGCGACGCTGAAGACATCGCGCTGACCATCCACGCGCACCCAACTCTGCATGAGTCAGTGGGCCTGGCGGCAGAGATCTTCGAAGGTAGCATCACCGACCTGCCGAACGCGAAAGCCAAGAAGAAGTAATCTTCTGAATGTGAAAAAGCCGCTCAACTGAGCGGCTTTTTTTTATGGCGCTACGGCCTGCCACCCTTTATCCGGATGATAAGTCTTTATCTCCTGCGCTTTCTTCTGCGACTCCTTGCCCAGATCCGTCTGATACACCTGATCTTCACCGTTCACCATAAAACTCATCACTCCGGTCTGGCCATAGCTGACGGGCCAGGCGATCATCGCAAAGCCATTATTGCTGTCCGGAAGAATACGGAATTGATAGCCGTGATATCCGGTTCCTGGCACCTGCGGGCTGAATGCCGGACCAAGTGGACTCGGTGCTTCACCGGGTACTGCAGGCCAGTACAAGCCATCTTTTTTCCCTTCTGAGCTGATCACTTTTTTCGCGTACTGATGATTGAGCGCGAAATAGCTTTCCTGAGCATCGACATAGGCGTGAAGGGCTTCAATGGCGGCGAGTTCGTTGCGGCCGATTTCACGCGTCAGGATTTCCTCTGAAGCTTTTTGCATATCAAACTGCCAGCCGGAGGCGCGTTTCACCGCCGGAATGGGCAGTTGCCAGTCGCTGTCGCCCACGTTCAGATGCGCAATATCACCTTCGACCACCGTACGATGGCTCACTTTCCAGTCTCGCAGGAAACGGTCAACGGCATCGGGATCGACACCTTCTGGTGGCAGAAAATCACGCCAGTCATCGCCGAGCAGATTTTTCATCTCGCCTTCGTTTTGCGCGTTTATCGCCTTGGCCAGTGCGCTGGTTGCCTCGTCTGGGTTAGTGAAGCTCTGCTGTGCGAGAGTGAACGTCGAGACCATCAACAGCATCATCCCACTGAGTAATTTCTTTTTCATGTTGTTGTCCTTAGCGATGACGGAATTCACGATGTTCACTACGGCCCGCAGGCATTTGCCGTGGCTGCTGACGGTTCTGGTTGTGCGATGCGAGCTGGCGACTCTGATTGCCACGCTGCTGCTGTGCCTGCCAGTTTGCTGACCGGCTATCGTTCCCGCTTAGGGCATTGGCTCGGGGTTGCGTATTTCGCTGCTGGCTGGTTTGCGCAGCCGGCCTGTTTTGTCGTTGCGTCTGCGTTTGGCGATTTTCGCGCTGCGCTTTGTTATTCGCCCTTTGCGCGGTCTGCGGTTTGCTGTTGTCGTAACCACGGTAATTATTGCGCTGGGAAATCTGCTTCAGCTGATTGTTGGCCGCCTGACGCTGAGCGTCTTTCGTTGCCGGACGCTGGGTTTGCGAAAGGTTTTTCCCGGTGGATTGCTGAACCTGAGCCAGTGCCGCCTGGCGCTGACTGTCGCGGTTAACCGGTTTTTGTTGAGTCGCACTCAGTCCCGTTGCGCTGTTTGTCGAATGGAAACGATTGTTCAGCTGATGAGTCGGGTAAGGAACGCCTTCGCGGTAAGCAGGATTATGCTGCCAGGTACGGTTATTTTCGTTCAGCCTCTGCCCGCTGATTTTATTGAAATTATCCACGTTGATATTGATGTTGTTATCGCCGTTACGGTTATAGCCGCCGTTGTGGTGGTCGTAATCATCGTGGTCATGGTGATGATAATCGTCGTCATCGTCCCAGTCGATATTACTGAAAATGGCGTAGGTCGTTGCGACGCCGAGGCTAAAGCCCAGGCCTTTTACCAGGCTATCGGTAAATTGCTCGCCCGGAGAAGGGGGCAGATAAACCGGCGGATAGCTGGTACTTGGCCAGGTGCCGTAAACCGTGTTGGGGTTGTACGTTGGGACGTAAACCACCTGCGGATCGGCGGATTCGATCTTGATTACCGGTGGGCTTGTTGTCGTTGTGACAGTCGTTGAGCCCGATGTGGTGCTGGTTGCGGGAGCCGCTTTCTTCACGCTCGTCACCGTTTGCTGCGGTGTCGATTGCAGTGCGCCCGTTTGTTGGGCAAGCAGGCGCAAACGCTGGACGGAATCCATCACATCTTTCGGTTGTGCGAGGAAGGCATCGCCGAGACTTTGTATCCACGGCGGGTTTTCACCCATCAGCGACATCAGTTGAGGGAAAGCGACCAGAGATTTTACGCTCGGGTCCCACGGCTGATTACTCACCGCCTGAATCGCCGCATCGCCCTGCATTTTGGGATTATCTTTCGACCACTGCGCCGCCTGAATAACGTTGGCCGGATAGGTCGAGGCCATCAGGATTTGCGACAGTAGGGCATCAGGATAGAGCGCAACAGGCGCCGTCAATTGATCGATTTGCGCGGCGGTATAGGTCGGTGCGACAACCGGTGCGGGGGGAGGGCTTACGGCCTGAGGAGCGGCGGGAGTTGCCGTTACCGAAGGTGTTGAAACCGTTTCAGGCGCTCGACTCTTCACATACATAACACCGGATGCGGCTAACAGCCCGGCACTGCACAGCAGGACCAGAAGGTGTGGCTTAAAGGGCAACTTCATAGTGTGACTCCAGCGTAAGCAGTGTCGATGGGCGTTCTTGTTGCCGCGAGTATATTCACCCGTGGTTTGCCGTTTTGACGTTTCTTGGGAAACGGCGGAAGTGTCCGGATAAAGAGTGTGAGCATTTATGACACAAATTATATCCGATGGAGGAAAAGACGTCGGAGATTCAGAAGGCCGCCCTTGCGAGCGGCCAGTAGCTAGTTGCCGAGATTGACCACCAACAGCACCGTGATGTCGGAAATATTCCAGCCACCATGCAGCGCCGTCAGCAGTAAACCGGTCACAACGATCAGCGCATAAACATATCGCCTCTCCATTGCGTGCGTTCCTTTGCAGGGCTACGCGGATTCCTTCTTCACCGGGAAAGGCAGAACCAGGCAAGTTGATGATTGCCACGTAGGTTACGGAACTGCTCCCGGGCCCGGTGACTGGTTGCTACACCAGCGAAGCAGGCCGGAGTGGACATTAGCGTATTAATTATTGTGAAAGAAGCTGTGAAATGGCATTACTTTGATTTTCAACTGAAAGCGGAAGAGGCTACGCAAAAAGAAAAACAGAACTTGCACCGCACCGAATGAAAGAGCAAAATTCGCTGTGTTGATGATTGCCGCACAACCTGCCAGCCCGGTGTGCTACCACCGCAAGGCAACAACTAAACCGCTGAAAGGCGGTTTTTTTGTGCCCGAAAAATTCCTCTCTCTGCGCGCTACACCATCCTTAACGATTCAGCAAATTATTCAATGTTGCTTTTTTGTAAACGGATTAACACTGTGCAGAAATCCTGCTATGCTGCCCGACGCGGTATCGGGCATTTACCCTACAAACTGCTGTCTCACAGGAGCGTGAAGAGAACGCCCAGTACACGAAAGCTTTCAAGTTGCATCAAGGCGGCAAGGGAGTGAATCTCCGGGAGCTTACATGAGTATGTGACCGGGGTGAGCGAGCGTAGCCAACGCAGAGGCAAATTGAAGGATGAAGTGTATGCCGCACTATGACAATGAGAGCGAGGAGAACCGTCGTGCTAGAAGAATACCGTAAGCACGTAGCAGAACGTGCCGCCGAGGGAATTGTACCGAAACCCTTAGATGCAACCCAGATGGCCGGCCTCGTCGAGCTGCTGAAGAATCCGCCTGCGGGCGAAGAAGAATTCCTGTTAGATCTGTTGATCAACCGCGTTCCGCCTGGCGTTGATGAAGCCGCGTATGTAAAAGCCGGATTCCTTGCTGCCGTTGCCAAAGGCGAAGCCACCTCCCCACTGGTCACTCCTGAAAAAGCGATTGAACTGCTCGGCACGATGCAGGGCGGCTACAATATCCACCCGCTAATTGATGCCCTGGAAAGCGAAAAGCTGGCACCGATTGCTGCTAAAGCCCTGTCTCAGACGCTGCTGATGTTTGATAACTTCTACGATGTGGAAGAGAAAGCAAAAGCGGGCAACCCTCATGCGAAGCAGGTGATGCAATCCTGGGCGGATGCCGAATGGTTCCTGAACCGCCCGGCACTGGCCGAAAAAATCACTGTCACCGTCTTTAAAGTGACCGGTGAAACCAACACCGATGACCTGTCTCCGGCCCCGGATGCCTGGTCTCGCCCGGATATCCCACTGCACGCTTTGGCGATGCTGAAAAACGCCCGCGAAGGCATTAATCCAGATCAGCCGGGTGTTGTTGGCCCAATCAAACAGATCGAAGAATTAAATAAGAAAGGTTTCCCGCTGGCTTACGTCGGTGATGTTGTCGGTACCGGTTCTTCGCGCAAATCCGCAACCAACTCCGTGCTGTGGTTCATGGGCGATGATATCCCTCATGTGCCGAACAAGCGCGGCGGTGGCCTGTGTCTTGGCGGTAAAATCGCACCTATCTTCTTCAATACTATGGAAGACGCGGGCGCGCTGCCGATCGAAGTCGATGTGAATGACCTGAACATGGGCGACGTGATTGACGTTTACCCGTTCAAAGGTGAAGTGCGCAACCACGAAACCAACGAACTGCTGGCCAGCTTCGAACTGAAAACTGATGTGCTGATCGATGAAGTGCGTGCCGGTGGCCGTATTCCACTGATCATCGGTCGTGGTCTGACAACCAAAGCGCGTGAAGCGCTGGGTCTGCCGCACAGCGATGTGTTCCGTCAGGCGAAAGATGTTGCCGAGAGCAATCGCGGCTTCTCCCTGGCACAGAAAATGGTAGGTCGCGCTTGCGGCGTAGCCGGTGTGCGTCCGGGTGCGTACTGCGAACCCAAAATGACATCCGTCGGTTCTCAGGACACCACCGGTCCAATGACCCGTGATGAGCTGAAAGATCTGGCGTGTCTGGGCTTCTCGTCTGACCTGGTGATGCAGTCCTTCTGCCACACGGCGGCCTATCCGAAGCCGGTTGACGTGACCACTCACCACACCCTGCCAGACTTCATCATGAACCGTGGCGGCGTGTCCCTGCGTCCGGGCGATGGCGTTATCCACTCCTGGCTGAACCGTATGCTGCTGCCGGATACCGTCGGTACCGGTGGTGACTCCCATACCCGTTTCCCGATCGGTATCTCCTTCCCGGCGGGTTCTGGCCTGGTGGCGTTTGCCGCTGCGACAGGCGTCATGCCGCTGGACATGCCGGAATCCGTTCTGGTGCGCTTCAAAGGCAAAATGCAGCCGGGTATTACGCTGCGCGATCTGGTGCACGCGATCCCGCTGTACGCGATCAAACAGGGTCTGCTGACCGTTGAGAAGAAAGGGAAGATCAACATCTTCTCTGGCCGTATTCTGGAGATCGAAGGTCTGCCGGATCTGAAAGTCGAGCAGGCGTTTGAGCTGACCGATGCCTCCGCTGAGCGTTCTGCTGCTGGCTGTACCATTAAGCTCAATCAGGAGCCGATCGTTGAGTATCTCAGCTCTAACATCGTGCTGCTGAAGTGGATGATCGCAGAAGGTTACGGCGATCGTCGTACTCTGGAGCGTCGTGTTCAGGGGATGGAAAAATGGCTGGCGGAACCTAATCTGCTCGAAGCAGATGCTGACGCAGAATATGCGGCAGTGATCGACATCGATCTGGCGGATATCAAAGAGCCAATCCTGTGTGCGCCGAACGATCCTGACGATGCACGTCTGCTTTCTGATGTGCAGGGCGATAAGATTGACGAAGTGTTCATCGGTTCTTGCATGACCAATATCGGTCACTTCCGCGCGGCAGGTAAGCTGCTGGATGCGCATAAAGGCCAGCTGCCAACTCGTCTTTGGGTCGCTCCGCCAACGCGTATGGATGCGGCACAGCTGACGGAAGAAGGCTACTACAGCGTGTTTGGTAAGAGCGGTGCGCGTATCGAAATCCCTGGCTGTTCCCTGTGTATGGGTAACCAGGCGCGTGTGGCAGACGGTTCAACGGTGGTTTCCACCTCGACCCGTAACTTCCCGAACCGTTTAGGGACCGGCGCGAACGTCTATCTGGCGTCTGCGGAACTGGCGGCTGTTGCGGCGCTGATCGGCAAACTGCCGACGCCGGAAGAGTATCAGACCTATGTGGCTCAGGTTGATAAGACGGCGGTAGATACCTATCGCTATCTGAACTTCGATAAACTTTCTCAGTACACCGAGAAAGCGGACGGCGTGATCTTCCAGACTGCTGTATAACTGTTTTCTCCCTCTCCCGTGGGAGAGGGCCGGGGTGAGGGCATCAGCCCGCACAATCTCCCCCAAAAACCCCGCGTTTTTCACGCGGGGTTTTTATTTTCCACTCCTGACACCCGTCCCGTTTTTTATCTCCTCTCTATCTGCGATAATTAGGCAATGGCTTTGCAGAGGAAAACACCATGGATTACGAATTTCTGCGCGATATCACCGGAGTGGTGAAAGTGCGTATGTCGATGGGCCACGAAGTGGTCGGGCACTGGTTTAACGAAGAAGTGAAAGAGAACCTTGCCCTGCTTGATGAAGTGGAACAGGCGGCGGGCACGGTGAAAGGGAGCGAGCGCTCATGGCAGCGCGTCGGACATGAATATACTCTGTGGATGGACGGTGAAGAGGTCATGGTTCGCGCCAATCAGCTTGAGTTTTCAGGCGATGAGATCGAAGAGGGGATGAGCTACTACGACGAAGAGAGCCTGTCGCTCTGCGGCGTCGAAGACTTTTTGCAGGTTGTCGCGGCGTACCGCGATTTCATGAAACAGAAGTAAACCAACGGAGCATCCTTGCTCCCCGTGCGTTTTACACGGCCGGAATATTGCGGCCGTAGTAGATTTCGCGCATCTCTTTCCAGAGCAAATCGGTGATCACCTTCCGCTCTTCTTCGCTTAAATCTTCTGGCTTCGTGTGGAACATGTAGTGCTTCAGGTCGAACTCCTTCAGTAACATCTTGGTGTGGAAGATGTTTTCCTGGTACACGTTCACGTCCATCATGTCGTACAGCGCCTTCATGTCGTCTGACATAAAGTTCTGAATCGAGTTAATTTCATGGTCGATAAAATGTTTCATCCCGTTGATATCACGGGTGAAACCGCGCACACGATAATCGACGGTGACGATATCAGATTCCAGCTGGTGGATAAGATAATTCAACGCATTAAGCGGTGAAATCACGCCGCAGGTCGACACCTCGATGTCGGCGCGGAAGGTGCACAGCCCGCCTTCAGGATGGCTCTCCGGGTAGGTATGGACGCAGATGTGGCTCTTATCGAGATGGGCGACTACCGCCTCTGGCAACGGGCCAGGATGCTCTGTTGGGTCGATAAGCTGTGGATCAATCGGCTCTTCGCTCACCAGGATAGTGACGCTCGCGCCCTGCGGTTCATAGTCCTGACGGGCAATGTTCAGGATATTAGCCCCGATGATGGAGCAGGTTTCTGACAGGATCTCGGTCAGTCGGTTGGCGTTGTAGAGTTCATCGATATAGGCGATATAACCATCGCGCTCCTCCGCTGTTTTGACGTAGCAGATATCGTAAATACAAAAACTCAGGCTTTTGGTCAGGTTGTTAAAGCCATGCAGTTTCAGCTTTTTCAATTTAGTTCACCCCCTTAGAAGACAGCGCGTCGTGCAGATACTGCGGCAAGGCAAAAGCGGCGGTGTGGACTGCCGGATTATAGTAACGACATTTGAGGTGTGCCTGATGGAATCGGGCCTGAATGATCTCCGTTGAGAGATGGCGTAGTGCCTCGTTATCCGTCGCCCAGGCAAAGGTCATGATGCCGCCGTAATAGGTGGGGATCGCCGCCTGATAAAAGCTTACATCACCGAAGTAATTGCTGAGCTTGCGATGACTGTCGATGGCTTCGTCCTGCTGCAGGAAACACACACCGTTCTGGGCGACGAAAACACCGCCAGGGTTAAGGCAACGTTTGCAGCCTTCGTAGAAGGATGACGTGAAGAGCGTCGCGCCCGGCCCAATAGGATCGGTGCAGTCGGAGATGATCACATCGAAATTCTGGCTGGTCTGATTCACAAAGTTGACGCCATCGTCAATCACCAGCGAAAAGCGCGGATCGTCGTAACTGCCCGCATTGTGGTTCGGCAGATACTGGCGGCAGAAGGAGACGACACCGGCGTCGATTTCGACCATCGTAATCGTCTCGACGGTCTTATGACGGGACACTTCGCGCAGCATTGCGCCATCGCCACCGCCAATAATCAGCACGTGTTTTGCGTGGCCGTGTGCCAGCAGCGGCACGTGGGTCATCATTTCGTGATAGATAAATTCGTCGCGCTCGGTGGTTTGCACCACCCCGTCCAGCGCCATCACGCGCCCAAATGCGGCGTTCTCGAAGATGACCAGATCCTGATGATCGGTTTTCTCATGATAAAGCACGTTATCAACGGCAAAGTACTGACCAAACTGGTCATGCAGCGTTTCGTGCCACAGGGTTTTCTCGGTCACAGGCTGATACCTCCTTTGTTAACATCTATTACACCCACGCAAAATGGGCGCAACATCATAGCCAACAATGACCGCG
The DNA here is from genome assembly GCF_002922995.1 of Lelliottia sp. 7254-16. Taxonomy (NCBI): domain Bacteria; kingdom Pseudomonadati; phylum Pseudomonadota; class Gammaproteobacteria; order Enterobacterales; family Enterobacteriaceae; genus Lelliottia; species Lelliottia sp. 7254-16. Next base: position 76,306 of record NZ_PQVS01000005.1, on the reverse strand, counting down.
CATGCACGGCCATCATGTTTAACAAAGGGGCGTCGGGAAGGTTACTTCACGTAGGCGAGCAGGCTCAGCGAATCGCGGGCCAGCGCTTTGCATTTTTTCGCGACCGGGATGCCGATGCCGCTTAAATCGCGGTAGCTGTCTTCGCCGAGTGCCTTCATGTCAAAGCTATCGTAGTTGCTGAGATCCCATTGGTTTTGCTGGGCAAAAAAGACCAGTGCGCGACGAATTTGCCCGTTGGGTAAATTCTGGTATCCACAATCGTTTTTCAGGAAAACAAAAACTGCCGTTAAATCGGCCATATCTTCTGCTTCGTTTTCACTCAGCGCATAACTGTTCGCACTTGTCGCCACCAGGCAGGCGAACAAAATTGTCCTGAAAAACGTCTTCATTGCTTCTACCACTGCATCACGGAAATTAAACGTTAGCATACTTGATACCAGCCCGACGATCTTTATTATTGCCACTTTACTTGACCTTCCGCTTAGGGGAGGGTTTAAGCTCAAAATATCGCCTGCACGGAAAAAAGGAATGAACATGCAACGTCGTGATTTTTTGAAATATTCAGCCGTAATAGGGGCTGCCAGCGCATTACCTTTATGGAGTCGCGCGGTGTTTGCCGCCGACAGACCGGCGCTTCCGATCCCCGATTTACTGACCGCAGACGCACGTAGCCGCATCCAGTTGATCGTTCAGTCAGGAAAATCCACCTTTGGACCACATCAAGCCACGACATGGGGATATAACGGTAACTTGCTCGGCCCGGCGCTTCAACTGCGCAGGGGAAAAGAAGTGACGGTGAATATTCACAATACGCTGGCGGAAGAGACGACGTTGCACTGGCACGGCCTGGAGATCCCCGGTGAAGTGGACGGCGGCCCGCAGGGTGTGATTAAAGCGGGCGGTGAGCGTACCGTGACTTTTACCCCCGACCAGCACGCGGCAACCTGCTGGTTCCACCCGCATCAGCATGGCAAAACCGGGCATCAGGTGGCGATGGGGCTGGCGGGATTAGTGCTAATCGAAGATGACGAAAGTCGATTGCTGCGCCTGCCAAAACAGTGGGGCATCGACGATGTGCCGGTGATTGTGCAGGATAAAAAGTTTACCGCCGACGGGCAGATCGACTATCAGCTGGACGTGATGAGCGCAGCCGTCGGTTGGTTTGGCGATACGCTCCTGACCAACGGTGCGATTTACCCCCAGCACGCGGCACCGAAAGGCTGGCTGCGTCTGCGTCTGCTCAACGGCTGTAACGCCCGCTCCCTGAATTTTGCGACCAGCGACCAGCGTCCACTGTACGTGGTGGCGAGCGACGGCGGGCTGTTAGCCGAGCCGGTGAAAGTCAGCGAGCTGCCGATGCTGATGGGCGAGCGTTTTGAAGTGCTGGTGGATATCAGCGACGGCAAGCCGTTTGATCTCGTCACACTGCCGGTGAGTCAGATGGGGATGGCTGTAGCCCCGTTCGATAAGCCACATCCGGTGCTGCGCATTCAGCCTTTGCTGGTCACGGCCTCTGGCATATTGCCAGACGCGCTTGCCACCGTGCCAGCGCTGCCGTCACTCGACGGCTTAACCCAGCGCAAACTCCAGCTGTCGATGGACCCGATGCTCGACATGATGGGGATGCAGGCGCTGATGACTAAATATGGCGACCAGGCGATGGCCGGGATGCACCACGGGCAGCCGATGGGTCATATGAATATGGATCATGGCAAGATGGGCAACATGGGCCATATGAATCACGGCGGCGGGAAAGGGTTTGATTTCCACAACGCCAACCGTATCAACGGTCAGGCCTTCGATATGAACACGCCGATGTTTGCGGCCCAAAAAGGGCAGTACGAGCGCTGGGTGATTTCAGGCGAGGGCGACATGATGCTGCATCCGTTCCACATTCACGGCACGCAGTTCCGCATTTTGTCCGAGAATGGCAAAGCGCCTGCGGCCCATCGTACGGGCTGGAAAGATACGGTGCGAGTGGAAGGTGGCGTCAGCGAAGTGCTGGTGAAGTTCGAGCATGATGCGCCGAATGAGTTTGCCTATATGGCGCACTGTCATCTGCTGGAGCATGAAGATACGGGGATGATGCTCGGCTTTACGGTGTAAATTCGTGCGGTTTGATGCCCTCACCCCGACCCTCTCCCACAGGGAGAGGGGGAAAACCGGACAGTCTCCTCTCCCTTGAGGGAGAGGGCTAGGGTGAGGGGGAAAATTACTTCACATCATCCGGCAACGCGTACGCGACAATATAGTCGCCCATCTTGGTGCCAAACGATCCGTGACCACCCGCTGAAATGACAACGTACTGCTTGCCATTCACTTCGTAGGTCATCGGTGTGGCCTGTCCGCCTGCTGGCAGACGGCCTTGCCACAGTTTCTCACCGTTGGTCATGTTATACGCACGCAGATAGTTATCTGCGGTTGCGGCGATGAACAGGACGTTACCAGCGGTAGAGATCGGGCCGCCGAGCATCGGCATCCCCATATTGAACGGCACCGGAACCGGCATCGGGAACGGCATGCTGTCCTGCGGTGTGCCAATACGTTTTTTCCATACGATCTGATTGGTTTTCAGATCCAGCGCGGAGATATAACCCCAGGCAGGCTGTTTACACGGCAGGCCAAACGGAGAAAGGAACGGGTTCAGCGTCACGCCAAACGGCACGCCGTACTGCGGCTGAATACCGGCTTCGGTACCGCTGCCTTTCGCATCTTTCGGCTGCTCCATCGGGTTACCAGGACCGCGTGGGATCAGCTTCGAGACAAACGGCAATGCCATCGGGTTAGCAATCGCTACCTGACGGTTTGGATCAACTGAGATACCGCCCCACTCAAACATCCCCAGGTTCCCCGGGAAGACCAATGTGCCTTGCTCAGACGGCGGTGTGAAGATGCCTTCATAGCGCAGCTGATGGAACATCACGCGGCACACCAGCTGGTCGAACATCGTGGCGCCCCACATGTCCGCGCCGGTCAGATCTTTCTTCGGACGGAAGCTCAGGTCAGAGAATGGCTGCGTTTTTGAAACGTAGTCGCCTTTCGCCGCACCCTGCGGTACTGGTTTTTCTGGAGCCGGAACCACCAGTTTGCCGTTGGTCCTGTCCAGTACGAAGATGTTGCCGGTTTTCGCCGGAGCGTAAATCACCGGAACCGTTTTACCGTCGACGGTAATGTCGGCCAGCGTCGGCTGGGACGGCATATCCATATCCCACAGATCGTGGTGAACGGTTTGATAGCTCCATGCCAGTTTCCCGGTGGTGGCGTTCAGCGCCACAATCGCGCTGGCGTAACGTTCCTGCTCTGGCGTACGGTTTCCGCCCCAGATATCTGGCGTGGTCACGCCCATCGGCAGATAGACCAGATCCAGCTTCGCGTCATACGCCGCCGGTGCCCAGGAGTTAGGAGAGTTAAAGGTAAAGGTATGTTCATCCGACGGGATCGCATTGGGATCTTTCGCGCCCGGATCGAAGGCCCACAGCAGTTTCCCGGTATTCACGTCGAAACCGCGAATCACGCCAGAGGTTTCACGGGTAGAGAAGTTATCCGTGACTGAGCCGGCAATGACGATGGTTTTATCGGTGATGATCGGCGGAGACGTCGGCTCATACAGGCCCGGCGTGGTATCCGGCATGTTGGTCTGCAGATTGAGGATACCTTTGTTGGCAAAGGTTTCGCACAGTTTGCCGGTTTCGGCATTGATGGCAAACAGACGGCCATCGTTCACCGGCAGCATGATACGGCGAGGACAATCAGCCACAACTTCCGGGGAGGCCGTTTCCGCGCGCGCTTCGTGGTAAGAGACACCGCGACAGGTCACGTGCTGGAACGAGGTATTGGTGTTCAGCTGCGGGTCAAAGTGCCACTTCTCCTTACCCGTCGCCGCATCCAGCGCGAACAGACGCTGGTGAGCAGTACACAGGTAAAGCATGTCGCCCACTTTGATCGGCGTGACTTCGTTGGTCAGTTCACCCGGATCGTTCGGCTGCTTCAGATCGCCGGTGCGGAAGGTCCAGGCTTCTTTCAGGTTTTTCACGTTATCGGCGTTGATTTGCTTCAGCGGCGAGTAGCGTTGTCCTTCCTGATTACGGCCATACGCCGGCCAGTCACCGTCTGCCACCTGAGAAATGGCGGCAGCAGGAGTGGAATCAGCGCTGAGGGTGCCTTTCACTTCCTGCGGATCGTTAAACCCGGCCCAGGTCAGAATGCCACCCGTGATGAGCAGGGCAACGACCAGTGCGCTCACGGCACCGCTGGACGGAACCAGCAGGCGACGCCAGACGAACGGCAGAATCAACCAGATACCGAAGAAGACGAGGATGTCGCTACGCGGCGTGAGCGCCCAGAAGTCGAAGCCGACCTCCCAGACACCCCATACCATCGTTGCGAGCAGTAATGCTGCGTAAAGCCACAGCGCGGAACGTTTACGACGCAAAAGCAGGACGGTCACACCTATCATGACCAGGCCCGCAATCGGGTAGTACCAGGAGCCGCCTAACGCGACCAGCCATACGCCACCGGCTAACAGATACAGCGCGCAGAAAGCGGCAAATGCGGCTGTTAACGTTACCAGTAGACGCGGCTGTGGAGATTTTGTTTCAGCCATAGAAAAGTACTCTGTAGTTTGTTAATTATTTGATAGCAATTAATTATAGGTATTAACAAGTGTGATCGGAATCACAAAATGAGCTTTTTGTAACTCATGCGCCAGGCGAATCCATTTGCTGGTATACTGCTGAACTTGTGAATCATTGCCGGACGTATCTACATCTGCAGTGATAGATTGGTTTTAAATCATACGGTTAGTAATATGAAACATACTGTTGAAGTGATGATCCCGGAAGCCGAGATCAAAGCGCGTATCGCCGAACTGGGTCGTCAAATCACCGAACGTTATCAGGACAGCGGCAGCGATATGGTGCTGGTAGGCCTGCTGCGCGGCTCTTTCATGTTCATGGCAGACCTGTGCCGTGAAGTTCAGGTGTCCCATGAAGTGGATTTCATGACCGCCTCCAGCTACGGCAGCGGGATGTCGACCACCCGTGATGTCAAGATCCTGAAAGACCTGGACGAAGACATTCGCGGCAAAGACGTGTTAATCGTAGAAGACATTATCGATTCCGGTAACACCCTTTCTAAAGTGCGCGAGATCCTGAGCCTGCGTGGACCAAAATCCCTGGCGATCTGTACCCTGCTGGACAAACCGACGCGTCGCGAAGTGGATGTCCCGGTTGAATTCGTCGGTTTCTCGATCCCGGATGAGTTCGTGGTGGGTTACGGCATCGATTATGCACAGCGCTATCGCCATCTGCCGTATGTTGGAAAAGTGGTTCTGCTGGACGAGTAAGACTGATGTGGGTGCGGTCTGATGCCCTCACCCCAACCCTCTCCCACAGGGAGAGGGACAACAAGGCCGGGTAAGGCGAAGCCGCCACCCGGCTTTTTTACAGGTTATTTATGGTTAACGTGCTTGAGCTTCAGGTTGGCAATGCCGGAACGATAGCGTTGTTCCAGGGTTTCGCGGTTGGTGGCGGTCACTTCCAGGTTACGCAGTAATCCGTCATGAATACCGTACGCCCAGCCGTGAACCGAGACTTTCTGCCCGCGCTTCCATGCCGACTGCATAATCGTGGAATGACCCAGGTTATAAACCTGCTCCATCACGTTCAGCTCGCAGAGGGTATCGAGGCGGCGCTCCTGCGGCATTTCGCCCAGCAGTGAGCTATGTTTGAACCAGATATCGCGAATGTGCAGCAGCCAGTTATCGATTAGCCCCAGCTCCGGGTTTTCGACCGCCGCCTGCACGCCACCGCAGCCGTAGTGGCCGCAAATAATGATGTGCTCCACTTCCAGCACGTCGACTGCGTACTGTACGACGGAAAGACAATTGAGATCGGTGTGAATGACCAGGTTGGCAACGTTACGGTGAACAAAAAGTTCACCCGAATCAAGGCCTGTCAGGCGTTCTGCCGGGACGCGGCTGTCAGAGCAGCCAATCCACAAAAAGCGTGGATTCTGCGCTTTCGCCAGCTTCTCAAAAAATCCCGGATCCTCTTCTACCAGCATTTTTGACCATAGTGCATTGTTGCTGATGAGTGTATCTATGTCATTCATAGAGGTTAACGACCTGTAACCGAGTAATAGCGTTGCGCTAATATAGGGTAACTCGACTTTTATTGAAACCACACAACGTGTGTCAGAACTATAGGTAAGTTTAATTCATGACAATTGCACTTGAGCTAAAGCAGCTTAAAAAAGTCTATTCTGGCGGCGTTCAGGCGCTGCGTGGAATCGATCTGCAGGTCGAAGCGGGGGATTTCTACGCGCTGCTGGGGCCGAATGGCGCAGGGAAATCCACCACCATCGGCATCATCAGTTCACTGGTGAATAAATCTTCCGGCAGCGTCGCGGTATTTGGTTATGACCTCGATAAAGACGTGGTGAACGCCAAGCGTCAGCTGGGACTGGTGCCGCAGGAGTTCAACTTCAACCCGTTTGAAACCGTGCAGCAAATCGTCGTTAACCAGGCCGGTTATTACGGCGTTGAGCGTCAGGACGCCATCGAGCGCAGCGAAAAGTACCTCAAACAGCTCGATCTGTGGGAAAAGCGCGGCGAACGTGCGCGGATGCTCTCCGGCGGTATGAAGCGCCGTCTGATGATCGCCCGTGCGCTGATGCACGAACCAAAGCTGTTGATCCTCGATGAACCCACTGCGGGCGTCGATATCGAATTGCGCCGCTCGATGTGGGGCTTCCTGAAGGATCTGAATGACAAAGGCACCACCATCATTCTGACCACTCACTACCTCGAAGAAGCTGAAATGCTGTGCCGCAATATCGGTATCATTCAGCGCGGCGAGCTGGTGGAAAACACCTCGATGAAAAACCTGCTGTCGAAACTGAAATCTGAAACTTTCATTCTCGATCTGGCGGCGAAAAGCCCGTTGCCGAAGCTGGAGGGCTATCAGTATCGACTGGTAGATACTTCAACCCTGGAAGTCGAAGTGCTGCGTGAGCAGGGCATCAACAGCGTCTTCGCGCAGCTGAGCGCACAGGGCGTACAGGTTTTGAGTATGCGTAACAAAGCCAACCGACTGGAAGAACTGTTTGTCTCTCTGGTTAACGATAAACAAGGAGAGCAGGCATGACACATCTTTACTGGGTGGCGCTCAAGAGTATCTGGGCCAAAGAGATCAACCGCTTTATGCGCATCTGGGTGCAGACCCTGGTGCCGCCGGTGATCACCATGACGCTCTATTTCATCATCTTCGGTAATCTGATTGGTTCCCGCATTGGTGAAATGCACGGTTTTACCTACATGCAGTTTATCGTTCCGGGCCTGATCATGATGGCAGTGATCACCAACGCTTACGCCAACGTGGCCTCGTCGTTCTTCAGCGCTAAGTTCCAGCGCAATATTGAAGAACTGCTGGTGGCCCCGGTGCCGACGCACGTGATTATCGCCGGTTATGTCGGCGGTGGCGTGGCGCGCGGGCTGGCGGTCGGGATTTTGGTCACGGCCATTTCGCTGTTCTTCGTCCCGTTCCAGGTGCATTCATGGATGTTCGTGGCGCTGACCTTGCTGATGACAGCGATCCTGTTCTCGCTGGCTGGCCTGCTGAATGCGGTGTTCGCCACCACGTTCGATGACATCAGCCTGATCCCAACCTTCGTCCTGACGCCGCTGACCTATCTCGGTGGGGTGTTCTACTCCCTGACGCTGCTGCCGCCGTTCTGGCAGGCGCTGTCGCACCTCAACCCGATTGTCTACATGATCAGCGGGTTCCGCTTTGGGTTCCTCGGTATTACCGACGTACCGCTGTTTACCACCGTCATCGTGCTGGCCGTCTTCATCATTGCTTTCTATATTCTGTGCTGGTATCTGATCCAGCGCGGGCGCGGACTGCGCACCTAAATATCCTACCCGGCAGCGCACAACCTGCCGGGCCATTTTCTTGATAGTTATCACCCTAAATTAACCTTCACTCCGCTAAACTACTTTCCCCGTTAAGGAGAGACGCTATGCTGGGTTGGGTAATTACCTGTCACGATGACGATGCCCAGGCAATGATCGATCGCCTGGAAAAGAAGTTTGGCCCGCTGCCGCAGTGTTGGGTAGTCAATTACTGGCGTGGACTGAGCACCAATATGCTGAGCCGCATGATGTGCGATGCTCTGCATCAGACGGACACCGGCGAAGGGGTGATCTTTCTGACCGATAAATCCGGTGCTGCACCTTATCGTGCTGCCGCATTGTTAAGCCACAAACATGAAAACTGCGAAGTGATTTCCGGTATTAACTACCCGTTGCTGGAGATGATGTACCCGCTGCGTCAGACGCTCAGCAGCGCGGAGTTCCGCGACACGCTGGTTGGGCAGGAAATACCTGGTGTCAGCAGTCTCTGGCATCAGCAGCAGAAAAACCCGCCTTTCGTCCTGCTCCACGATCTGTATAAGAATTAAACATTGGTATTGATGTCGCTTTTGCTACAATGGCGACTGATTTTTTGTGTCGATAATAATCCCATGTTTATGCGCGTTTTTTTCCTTCTGATGCTGCTGGTTTCCGGCGGTGCGTCGGCCAGTTTATTAAGCCAGCAAGGCTTACCCGCTCAATATATGCAAACCACCGAAGATGCGGCGATCTGGGCGCAGGTGGGCAACGAGGTCGTGAACGTCGGCAATGTCCGCGCGGGGCAAATTCTCGCGGTGGTCCCGACAGCAGCGGACTATTACGAATTTCGCTTCGGCTTTGGCACCGGTTTTATCGACAAAGGGCACCTCGAAAAGGTGCAGGGGAAACAGCGCGTTCAGGACAGCCTGGGCGATCTCAATAAGCCGCTCAGCAATCAGAATCTCATCACCTGGAAAGACACTCCGGTTTACAACGCCCCTAACAGCGGCAGCGCTCCGTTTGGTACGCTCAGTTCAAACCTGCGCTATCCCATTCTCAGTAAGCTGAAAGACAGGCTCAACCAGACGTGGTTCCAGATTCGTATGGGCAACCGGCTTGCGTGGGTAAGCAGCCTCGACGCTCAGGAAGATAACGGTATTCCGGTGATCACCTATCATCATATCCTGCGCGACGAAGAGAATACCCGTTTCCGCCATACCTCCACGACCACCAGCGTGCGCGCGTTCAATAACCAGATGACCTGGCTGCGCGATCAGGGCTATACCACGCTGACCATGTATCAGCTGGAAGGCTATGTGCGCAATAAGATGAACCTGCCCGCGCGGGCGGTGGTGATCACCTTTGATGACGGTCTGAAGTCGGTCAACCGTTACGCCTGGCCGATTCTGAAGCAGTACGGTTTTAAAGCGACGGCGTTTATTATCTCGTCGCGAATCAAAGCCCACCCGCAGAAGTGGGATCCTAAATCACTGCAGTTTATGAGCGTGTCGGAGCTGAAAGAGATCCAGGATGTGTTTGATATCCAGTCGCATACCCACTTCCTGCATCGCGTCGACGCCAACAAACATCCGATTTTGCTGAGCCGCAGCGCGCATGTGATCTTGTTTGATTTTGAACGCTCGCGCCGCGCGCTGGCGCAGTTCAACCCGCGCGTGCTCTATCTCTCGTATCCGTTCGGTGGGTACGATGACAAAGCGGTGAAAGCGGCGAACGAGGCCGGTTTTCATCTGGCGGTGACAACGGTGAAAGGGAAGGTGAAGCCGGGGGATAATCCGTTCTTACTCAAACGCCTGTACATCTTAAGAACGGATTCGCTGGAGACGATGTCGCGGCTGGTAAGCAACCAGCCGCAGGGGTAAATCAGGCAACCTGAACCGGGACCGCTTTCGCGGTGCGTTTCATCTCGTTGTCGCCGTCAAAATAGGCCACTTTCGGCTGCCAGCTGCGCGCCTGCTCGTCCGGCATGGTGACGTAGGTGGCGATAATCAGGATATCACCCACGTCCGCACAGTGTGCCGCCGCGCCGTTCACGGAGATGATTTTCGAGCCGCGTTCACCGGCAATCGCATAGGTCGAGAAGCGTTTGCCGTTGGTGACGTTGTAAATATCAATGGCTTCGTATTCAAGAATACCCGCCGCCTCAAGGAAATCCTGGTCAATCGCGCAGGAACCTTCGTAATGCAGGTCTGCCTGCGTCACTTTGACGCGGTGAAGCTTACCTTGCAGCATTGTGCGAATCATAACGTTACCTTTACTCTTCATGCAGTCCCTCTCCGGCTGGAGAGGGCAGGGTGAGGGGAAACATTCCCCAGGCAAATATCAGCGCAGTATTGCCCGATTTTTAGTCGCTGTCTACTGCGTCAGTTCAACCACTTTATTGTCGATCAGACGTGCCTGGCCCAGCCACGCGGCTACCAAAATCACGGCGCGTTTGCTGGTGTCTGAAAGCTCCAGTAGAGTGTCGGCATCGCGGATTTGCACGTCGTCAGCACGCAGCCCTTTTTCGTTCAATTCTTGTTCCGCAATGGCGATAATCTCTTCCGCCGTCAGCTCGTTTGCGCTGAGTTTTTCCGCCATTGCATTCATGACTTTGCTGAGTCCAGGCGCAATTTTACGCTGGTCAGCGGTCAGATAACCGTTGCGGGAGCTGAGCGCCAGACCGTCTTTCGCGCGCACAATCGGCACGCCGACGATCTCGATGTCGTAGCCCATGTCCGCGACCATTTTGCGGATCAGCGCCAACTGCTGAAAATCTTTCTCGCCGAAGCAGGCGATATCCGGCTGTACCAGATTAAAGAGTTTGCTGACGATCGTCGAAACGCCACGGAAATGCCCCGGACGGCTTGCCCCTTCGAGCATCGTTGAAATGCCAGGCACGTCAACGAAAGTCGCCCCTTCGGTACCTTGCGGATAGATATCGCCAGGCGCAGGCGAGAAGACGAAGTCGACGTGGTGTTTTTTGAGCTTCTCGCAATCTTCCTGCAGCGTACGCGGGTAACGCGCCAGATCGTCGGCACGGTCAAACTGCATCGGGTTCACGAAGATAGAGACCACCACCACATCGGCGCGGGCTTTGGCCTCTTCGACCAGTTTCATGTGGCCGTCATGCAGATTACCCATAGTCGGGACCAGAGCGATACGTTTACCTTCCTGACGCAGGCGGCGAATGTGCTGGCGCAGCAGCGGCAGGGTTTCAATGATTAGCACAACGAGACTCCTTAATGGAAACTGTGTTCTTCACCCGGGTAAACACCGGATTCGACGTCGGCAATATACTGCCTGACCGCAGCGCGCATGTCGCCCGCGGTGCTCAGAAAATTCTTCGCAAATTTAGGAATGTGGCCGCCGGTGATGCCGAAGGCGTCGTGCATCACCAGGATCTGCCCGTCAGTCACGTTGCCTGCACCAATGCCGATTACCGGAATGGAGAGCGCTTCGGTGACGCGTTTAGCCAGTTCAACAGGTACACATTCCAACACCAGCAGCTGCGCCCCAGCGGCTTCCAGCGCCAGCGCATCGTCCAGCAGAATTTGCCCGGCGTCGCCGCGACCCTGAACTTTATACCCGCCGAAGATATTCACCGACTGCGGCGTTAAACCGAGATGGCCGCACACCGGTACCGCGCGCTCGGTCAGCTTTTTAACGGTCTCAACCAGCCAGGCACCGCCTTCGATTTTCACCATATTGGCGCCCGCGCGCATCACCGCGGCGGCGTTTTCAAAGGCTTGTTCAGGTGTGGCATAAGCCATGAAAGGAAGGTCAGAAAGTAACAGACAATTTGGCGCACCGCGACGCACGGCGCGGGTGTGATAAGCAATATCCTCTACCGTCACTGGCAGGGTGGAATCATGTCCTTGTACCGTCATCCCTAACGAGTCGCCGACCAGCATGACGTTAATACCCTCTTCGGCAAACAGCTTTGCAAAGCTGTAGTCATAAGCGGTAATCGTGGCGAAGCGTCTTTTTTCCTGTTTGCATTTCTGCAATAAGGCGATGGTGGTTGGTTTCATAATGTGTCCTGATAGCCCAAAACGAATCTTTGCGCATTCTATCAGTAACATTCAGGGGAACAATGATTTTAGGCAACCGATTAACAGCAAATGTTTTGTGGGTAATCAGCAAAAAAAACGGTTTACCAGAGGGCGGGTTTGTCGGCGTTGAGTTGCTGCAAAATCGCCTGGAGCGATTCGCCGGTCGGGAAGGTGAGTTGCGGGGCGACTTCGAACAGCGGCCAGAGCATAAAACCGCGATTTTTCATGTCGTAATGCGGCACCGTCAGGCGTTCTGTATGAATCACTTCATCGCCAAACAGCATGATATCGAGATCCAACGTACGCGGTCCCCAGCGTTCTGCTTTGCGCTGACGGCCCTGCGTGAGCTCAATACGCTGGGTATTATCCAGCAGCGTTTCGGCATCGAGGGAGGTTTCAAGCACCACGGCGGCATTCAGGTAATCAGGCTGATCCTGCGGCCCAAGCGGCGGAGTGCGGTAAAACGCAGAAACCGCCACCAGGCGGCTCTGTGGGATTTCGCTTAACGCCTGAACGGCAGCGTTAACCTGCTCCAGAGGAGAGGCCAGATTGCTGCCGATGGCGATATAAGCAAGCGTCATGCACTGCCTTCGCGGCGCGGTGCGCGTTTACGCGGGCGGCGATGACGGCGACGCGGCTCAGGCTCTTCGTCGAGATTGGTCAGCATCCCTTTTTGTTCCGGCGGTGCGGAAACCTGGAACTCGCCCCACCACTGAACCAGACTTTGCAGCTCTTTGTTGTTCTCGATCTCAGCGCGCAGCGCCAGCAGATCGTAAGCCGCACGGAATTTTGGATGCTCCATCAGCTTCCACGCGCGCTTGCCCTGACGGCGAGACATGCGTAACTGCAGCTGCCAGATATCGCGAACCAGCGTGGTGATGCGCTTTGGAATCGCCAGCGTACGGCAGGCTTCATCCAGCACGTCGTTAGCGGCGAGCGCGAACGCATCGTAATAGGCCAGACCGCTTTCCTGAGCAATTTTCTGCGCAGTTTCCAGCAGCGGATACCAGAACATCGCCGCAAACAGGAACGCCGGATTCACGCGCATATCGTTATGAATGCGGGTGTCGGTGTTTTTCAGCACCTGCGCGATAATGCGTTCCATCGGGCTGTCACCGTTTTCGGTGAAGTAGCGCACAATGGTCGGGAACAGTGGCTGGAACAGGCTGTTTTCACGCAGCAGTTTATAGGTTTCATACCCATAACCGGCTTGCAGCATTTTCAGCGCTTCTTCGAACAGACGCGCAGGCGGAACGTCGTTGATAAGCGTCGCCAGACGTGGGATCGGCTCGGCGGTTTCCGCACTAATTTGCATATTCAGCTTGGCGGCAAAGCGCACGGCGCGAAGCATACGCACCGGATCTTCGCGATAGCGCGTTTCTGGATTGCCGATCAGGCGAATCACGCCGTCTTTCAGATCCTGCACGCCGCCGACGAAATCACGCACCGTGAAATCGGCCACGCTGTAATAAAGGCTGTTGATGGTGAAATCGCGACGCTGGGCATCTTCTTCGATGGAACCAAAGATGTTGTCACGCAGCAGCATGCCGTTCTGGCCGCGCTGAGACGTGGTGCGATCCGGTGTTCCGCCCGCTTCGTGGTGACCACGGAAGGTGGCCACTTCGATAATTTCCGGGCCAAACATCACGTGAGCAAGACGGAAACGACGGCCTACCAGACGGCAGTTGCGGAATAATTTACGCACCTGCTCCGGCGTGGCGCTGGTCGTCACGTCAAAATCTTTTGGTTTTTTGCCAAGCAGTAAATCGCGGACCCCGCCGCCCACGAGATAGGCCTCGTATCCTGCTTTATTCAGACGATAGAGCACCTTGAGGGCATTTTCACTGATATCTTTGCGGGAAATAGTGTGCTGCTCACGCGGAATAACCGACATATGTGATTGAGCGATAGCGTCATTTGCTACGCTCTCATCGCGGCTTAGCACCTTACGGCAAAAATTAGCGACTCGAGTAAAAATAGTACACCTCGGTAGTGTGTTTTCATTGATCCGAAAAAAAATAGCGGCTAATCATAGCTCAGCGAGACGCATTTGAGAATGCTGGATTTTAGGCACCGCAGACAGCGACCAGCTATCGACAGCTTTTTTCAGCAATTCTTCAACGGATAGATCCTGCCATTCCTGGGTTACATTCTGGTTTAGAAATCGTAAAGCGTCGATCAAAACAGGGCGCGGATCGCCATCGGGTAGCGCTGGCGCGTGATTCTGCTTTGAAAGTTTATTGCCCTGTTCATTCACGGCCAGCGGCAGATGAATATAATCCGGCGTCTGCCAGCCAAACTGCTGATACAAAGAAATTTGCCGCACTGTGGGTTCAATCAAATCTGCACCGCGCACAATTTCGGTCACGCCCTGAAAATGATCGTCGACGACCACAGCAAGATTATAAGCAAATAAGCCATCGCGACGATGAATAATAAAATCTTCCCGCGCCAGACGCTCATCGGCGTTAATTTCACCGAGCAGAACATCTTGAAATCGGGTCACGGGATGATGTTGCAACAAACGGACTGCTGCATTTTCAGGCCCATTGTTCAGAGTACGGCAATGACCGTCGTACACACCGCCAGCGCTCTGAATGCGCGCGCGGGTGCAGGTGCAATAATAAGAAAGCCCTTGTTCATAGAGCCACTTCAGGCGTTCGCGGTAGGCGTCGTGACGTTGCGATTGCCACAGTACGTCGCCGTCCCAGTTCAGGCCGTAATGTTCCAGCTGACGCAGGATGGTTTCTGCTGCACCGGGAACTTCACGAGGGGGATCAATATCTTCAATACGCACGCGCCAGATACCGTGCTGAGAACGTGCTTGCAGGTAGCTGCCGAGAGCGGCAATGAGCGAACCAAAATGCAGCTCACCGGAGGGAGATGGCGCAAAGCGCCCGATATAGTCAGATTGAGGCATATTCACGACAGACAAAAAGCCACAAGGCGGGATTAACTCCCGCCTTTATGATCGTTACGACAGGGTCGGGATTAACCCGCCATCTGTTTTTCGCGGATTTCAGCCAGCGTTTTGCAGTCGATGCACAGATCGGCAGTTGGACGCGCTTCCAGGCGACGAATGCCAATTTCTACACCGCATGATTCGCAGTAGCCAAAATCTTCGTCCTCGACCTTCTTCAGCGTTTTCTCAATCTTTTTGATGAGTTTGCGCTCGCGGTCACGGTTACGCAGTTCGAGGCTGAACTCTTCTTCCTGAGCGGCACGGTCTACCGGATCCGGGAAGTTGGCTGCTTCGTCTTGCATATGTGTAACGGTGCGATCGACTTCATCCCGAAGCTGATTACGCCATGCTTCAAGAATACGCCTGAAGTGAGACAGCTGGGCTTCGTTCATATACTCTTCGCCCGGCTTCTCCTGGTATGGCTCCACCCCAGCGATGGCGAGAATACTCAGGGACGATGTTTTACGGTTTTGCCCTTCTTGCATGTTGCTTCTCCTTAACACGCACTATCGATCCCCGTGTGGGGGAAAAATCAGGTCGCTATAAATAGCAGATGCTTTTCCGTAAGGCAATTATCTATACGTAACACTTGACAAGCCTGTGAGGAAAAGCGTATTTGCGCACGCGGCCAGAACACCAAATAGTCATCTTCTAACCCCTTATAACACAACGGGGAGCGTCGACTTCAGAGTCATATTATCGGCAGAAAGTTCCGCTTTATAAGCGAAAACTTCTACCCCCTGCTTTTGTGCCTCATTCAACAATTGTGCGTACTTCGGGTCAATGTGGCGGGCCGGAGAGAATCGTTCAATTGCTGAATGCAAGACGGCAAACAACAATACGGCGCGCTTGCCCGCCGCCGCAACACTCATCAACTCTCGCAGATGCTTTTGGCCGCGTAGCGTCACCGCATCCGGAAAGTAACCGTTATCCCTGTCTGCTAACGTCACTGATTTGACTTCAATATAGCACTCCGGGCGGTCATTCGCCTGGAGCATAAAGTCAATTCTGCTGCCTTCCTCGCCATATTTCACTTCGCCTTTAATCTGGCTGTATCCCGTAAGCTCAGGAATCACCCCGGCGTCGATGGCCTCTTTTACCAGAGGATTCGCACGCTGGGTATTCACGCATATAAATGCACCGTCCTGAGTCTCGGTAATTTCCCAGGTGTGCGCATATTTGCGTTTAGGATTATCGGACGTAGAGTACCAGACCGTATCACCCGGCGTAGCGCAGCCGGTCATCGCCCCGGTATTTGGGCAGTGCAGCGTCAGGTGCTCGCCGGTTGGGGTGATGACATCGGCCAGAAAACGCTTATAGCGCAGGATCAGGGTGGCTTGCTGTAAAGCAGGGGTAAACTTCATCGTGAATCCTTGATTAGTCGCTCAACGGCCAGCGCGTGAGTGGCGTATAGCGGGTGCGTCCCTGGTGGAATACCGATTCGTAAAGCACAAACTCCGTCACCGGAAAGCTCCAGCTAAAGCCGGGCGCGGGAATGGCAACGGCGTGACTGGTGTTGCGCAGCAGGGTGAGATGCGGGTGAAACGGCTGTGGACTTTGATAGCAGCCGCTGCGTGCGGCCTGAGCGCGCAGCAGATTCGCCAGCTGCAACAAACCGCGCGGCGGCTGACGCGTGCCGAGCCATACCACGCGCGAGCGCAGCCACTGTCCGGCATCGTCCAGATTGAGGGTAAAGCCCGGCTGGCGGATGCGCCCGGCCATCGCCGACAGCGCCTGCTGCTTCTCCGCGCTCACCTCACCGAGAAACGCCAGCGTCAGATGTAAATTGGCGGCCGCCACCGGGCGGCCCGCTTCTGCCGGGAAATTCGCGGCGCGCCAGCGGACAATCTGTCGCTGAATTTTTGCAGGTGGCTCGATGGCGAAAAACAGGCGTTTCGGCTCAGACATAAGGGGGGCTCGGTAATGATATGCGGCGATGCTACAATGTCCGCCGCCTAATGTTAACCCTCTGGAGCTGTTCGTGTCCTTATTGCCGGTCGCCGCCGTACTGTCTGAGCTACTTACCACCTTACGACATGCCCCTCAGATCCTGCTGAATGCGCCAACGGGCGCGGGTAAATCGACCTGGTTGCCGCTGCAAATCCTCAAAGAGGGGAATATTCCCGGAAAAATTATTCTGCTGGAGCCGCGCAGGCTGGCGGCCCGCAACGTGGCGCAACGGCTCGCTGAACTGCTTGGCGAAAAGCCGGGCGAAACGGTCGGGTATCGTATGCGCGCCGAAACCTGCGTCAGCGCCGCGACGCGTCTCGAAGTGGTGACCGAGGGCATTCTCACTCGAATGCTGCAGAACGATCCGGAGTTGAGCGGCGTAGGTCTGGTGATCCTCGATGAATTCCACGAGCGCAGCCTACAGGCCGATCTGGCGCTGGCGCTGCTGCTCGATGTGCAGCAAGGGCTGCGCGACGATCTCAAATTGTTAATCATGTCCGCGACGCTGGATAACGCACGTTTGCAGCAGATGCTGCCTGATGCCCCCGTGATTTCATCAGAAGGGCGGGCGTTTCCCGTCGATCGTCGCTATCAATCGTTACCCGCTCATCAGCGTTTTGATGAAGCCGTTGCTATTGCCACCGCAGAGTTACTGCGTCACGAGCCCGGCTCGCTGCTGCTGTTTTTACCCGGCGTCGGTGAAATTCAGCGCGTCCAGGAAAAGCTCGCTTCCCGCGTCGGCAGCGATGTCATGCTCTGCCCGCTATACGGCGCACTTTCGCTGAACGAACAGCGCAAAGCGATCCTTCCTGCACCCGCCGGGCAGCGCAAAGTGGTGTTGGCGACTAATATTGCCGAGACCAGTTTAACCATTGAAGGTATTCGTCTGGTGGTCGATACCGCGCAGGAGCGGGTAGCGAGTTTCGATCCCCGTACTGGCCTGACGCGTCTTCTGACACAGCGCATCAGCCAGGCGTCGATGATTCAGCGTGCGGGCCGCGCCGGGCGACTGGAGTCGGGGATTTGCCTGCATCTCATCGGCGCGGAACAGGCAGAACGCGCGACAGTGCAGGGCACGCCGGAAATTCTGCAAAGCGATCTTTCCGGGCTACTGCTGGAATTACTGCAATGGGGTTGCCTGGACCCGAGCCAACTGACCTGGCTCGACCAGCCGCCAGCAGTGAATCTGGCGGCGGCACGTCGATTGCTCACGCAGCTCGGCGCGCTGGAGAATGAACGCCTGTCGTCCCGCGGGCAGAAAATGGCGACGCTTGGCAACGAACCGCGTCTGGCGGCGATGCTGGTGGCGGCAAAAAATGATGACGAAGTGGCTACCGCCGCGAAGCTCGCGGCGATTCTGGAAGAGCCTCCGCGTGGCGGAAGCAGCGATCTGGCTTCGGCGTTTTCGCGCAATCAGCCTAACTGGCAGCAGCGCGCGCAGCGGCTTAGTCAGCGCCTGAACAGTCGCGGCGGCGCGCTGGATAGCGAACTTATCGCCGGTCTGCTGGCGCAGGCTTTCCCGGATCGCATTGCGCGCCGTCGCGGGCTGGACGGTCGTTATCAGCTGGCGAACGGCATGGGCGCCATGCTCGACAGCGACGACGCGCTGACCCGCCACGAGTGGCTGATCGCCCCGCTGCTGTTGCAGGGGAGTTCATCCCCGGATGCGCGTATTTTGCAGGCTATCGCCGTGGACATTGAGGCTCTGACTCGCACCTGCCCGCAGCTGTTGCAGCAATCGGACACTATCGAGTGGGACGATGCGCAGGGCACGCTGAAAGCGTTTCGCCGCAGCCAGATTGGCAGGTTGACTGTCAGCGTAAAACCGCTGGCGAAGCCCTCCGAAGAGGAACTGCATCAGGCGATGCTCAATGGCATTCGCGATAAAGGGCTGAACGTGCTCAACTGGACACCGGAGGCCGAACAGTATCGCCTGCGGTTGCACTGTGCCGTGCGCTGGTTGCCGCAATACGCGTGGCCGGCGGTAGATGACGAGTCACTGTTGGCCTCGCTGGAATCGTGGTTATTGCCGCAAATGAGCGGCGTGCATTCTCTGAGAGCCCTGAAATCGCTGGATGTGAAGCGGGCGCTTGAGAATTTACTCGACTGGTCATTACGTCAACGTCTGGATAGTGAGTTGCCTGGGCATTACACTGTGCCGACCGGAAGCCGGATTGCCATTCGATATCATGAGGATAATCCCCCGGCTCTGGCGGTGCGGATGCAGGAGATGTTTGGCGAAGCGACTACGCCGTCGATTGCCGAAGGGCGCGTTTCGCTGGTGCTGGAGCTGTTGTCGCCCGCCCATCGTCCGCTGCAAATCACCCGCGACCTGGGCGCGTTCTGGGCCGGAAGTTATCGTGAAGTGCAGAAAGAGATGAAAGGGCGCTACCCGAAACACGTCTGGCCGGACGATCCGGCGAATACCGCGCCGACGCGGCGCACGAAGAAGTATTCGTAAGTGTTATTTGATCCCCTCTCCTTTGAGGGAGAGGGTTAAAGTGAGGGGGAAATGTGCGCGCTGATGCCCTCACCCCGGCCCTCTCCCACAGGGAGAGGGAGCAAACCCTAAAGACTTTCTCAGAGAGAAAGTCCTGCTGTTTATTTTTGAGAGATTTCTTCTTTCACCGCTGGGTGGAAGAAAAGAGAATCGGGCCATTGCGCCTGAATGTTGCGGAGAGAAAGCATGGCGGGGAATGACCGCGAGCCAATAGGACGTAAGGGTAAACCTGCGCGTCCGGCGAAGGAAAAAATCAGCCGTCGTCGCCTCAGAGATGAGGATTATGACGATGACTATGAAGACGATGATGAGGATGAGCCGATGCCACGCAAGGCTAAAGGCAAAGGGGGCAAACCTCGCGGCAGACGCGGCTGGTTCTGGCTGCTGCTGAAGCTGTTTATTGTATTTGTCGTTCTGATGGCAATTTATGGCGTGTATCTGGATCAGAAGATCCGCAGCCGTATCGACGGTAAAGTCTGGCAGTTGCCTGCGGCGGTCTATGGCCGCATGGTCAACCTTGAGCCAGACATGTCCATCAGCAAGAACGAAATGGTCAAACTGCTGGAAGCCACACAGTACCGCCAGGTGACGAAGATGACCCGTCCCGGCGAATTTACTGTGCAGGCGGGCAGCATTGAGATGATCCGTCGTCCGTTTGATTTCCCGGACAGTAAAGAGGGGCAGGTGCGCGCGCGTCTGACCTTTGACGGCGATCATCTGGAAACTATCGAAAACCTGGACAGCAACCGTCAGTTCGGTTTCTTCCGTCTCGATCCGCGCCTGATCACCATGCTCTCCTCGCCAAACGGCGAGCAGCGTCTGTTCGTGGCGCGTAATGGCTTCCCGGATCTGCTGGTGGATACTCTGCTGGCGACAGAAGACCGTCACTTCTACGAGCACGACGGCGTGAGCCTGTACTCGATTGGTCGTGCGGTACTGGCGAACCTGACGGCTGGCCGTACGGTGCAGGGGGCGAGTACCCTGACCCAGCAGCTGGTGAAAAACCTGTTCCTCTCCAGCGAACGCTCCTACTGGCGTAAGGCCAACGAAGCGTACATGGCTGTGCTGATGGACGCCCGCTACAGCAAAGATCGCATTCTTGAGCTGTATATGAACGAGGTGTACCTCGGTCAGAGTGGCGATAACGAGATTCGCGGCTTCCCGCTGGCGAGCCTGTACTACTTTGGTCGTCCGGTGGAAGAGCTGAGCCTCGACCAGCAGGCACTGCTGGTGGGCATGGTGAAGGGCGCGTCGATCTACAACCCGTGGCGCAACCCGAAACTGGCGCTGGAGCGTCGTAACCTGGTTCTGCGCTTGCTGCAACAGCAGCAGGTTATCGATCAGGAGCTGTACGACATGCTGAGTGCCCGTCCGCTGGGCGTTCAGCCGCGCGGCGGCGTGATTTCACCTCAGCCTGCGTTTATGCAGATGGTGCGTCAGGAGCTGCAAACTAAGCTCGGCGACAAAGTGAAAGATCTCTCCGGCGTGAAGATCTTTACCACCTTTGATTCCGTGGCGCAGGACGCCGCCGAGAAAGCCGCCGTTGACGGTATTCCGGCGCTGAAAAAACAGCGTAAGTTGAGCGATCTGGAAACCGCGATGGTGGTGGTCGACCGCTACAGCGGCGAAGTGCGCGCGATGGTCGGCGGGGCAGAGCCGCAGTTTGCGGGCTACAACCGTGCGATGCAGGCGCGTCGTTCGATTGGTTCCCTGGCAAAACCGGCGACCTATCTCACCGCGCTCAGCCAGCCGAATCAGTACCGACTGAACACCTGGATTGCCGATGCACCGATTGCGCTGCGTCAGCCGAACGGCCAGGTGTGGTCTCCGCAGAACGACGATAAACAGTTCAGCGGACAGGTGATGCTGGTGGATGCGCTCACGCGTTCCATGAACGTCCCGACGGTGAATCTCGGTATGGCGCTGGGCTTGCCAGCGATTACCGACACCTGGGAAAAACTGGGTGTGCCGAAAGATCAGCTTCATGCGGTTCCGGCGATGATTCTGGGGGCGCTGAACCTGACACCAATCGAAGTAGCGCAGGCGTTCCAGACCATTGCCAGCGGCGGTAACCGTGCGCAGCTTTCTGCGGTGCGCTCGGTGATTGCCGAAGACGGCACGGTGCTGTATCAGAGCTTCCCTCAGGCGGAACGCGTGGTTCCGGCGCAGGCGGCGTACATGACGCTGTGGACCATGCAGCAGGTGGTGCAGCGCGGTACGGGTCGTCAGCTTGGCGCGAAATATCCGGGCCTGCATCTGGCGGGTAAAACCGGGACCACCAACAACAACGTCGATACCTGGTTCGCCGGTATTGATGGCCGTGAAGTGGTGATTACCTGGGTGGGACGCGACAACAACCAGCCGACCAAGCTGTACGGTGCGAGCGGTGCGATGTCGATTTACCAGCGCTACCTGACCAACCAGTCGCCGGTGCCGCTGAACCTGACACCGCCGGAAGATATCGTCGATATGGGCGTGGATGAATCCGGTAACTTCGTCTGCGGCGGCGGGATGCGAACGCTTCCGGTATGGACGGACAAACCGGAATCCCTGTGCCAGCAAAGCCAGCCTGAACAGCCGACGGGCAATCCGTTTGAGCAGTCTCAGCCTCAACAGCAGCAGCCGCAGCAACAGCAGCAGCCGCAGAATGAGAAGAAAGACAGCGACGGCGTAGCGGGCTGGATCAAAGACATGTTCGGCAGTAACTAAGTCTGTGAATACCCTCTCCTGCGGGAGAGGGTATTTATTCACGCATACAAAACATATTCCTAACCCTTATTTAATCCTGTTTTAACCCCTCATTTTCCCTCTGGTTATTTCTTATACCCTCAATTCTTGTAGGGCCGCATATCGCTTGCTATGCCGCCAGCGTTTCGCATATTATTCTGCGGTCATAATAATAATTCTCGTTTACGTTATCATTCACTCTTTCATCAGAGATATACCAATGGCGTCCAAAACTGCTCAGCCAATGAGTCCTTCACTGCGTAAAATCGCAGTCGTTGTAGCCACAGCGGTGGGTGGCATGTCTGCTTTTGCACATGCGGCTGAAACCACGAAAAAAGAAGAAACGATTACTGTAACGGCGGCTCCTGCTGCGACAGAAAGTGCATGGGGCCCGGCGGCAACGATCGCGGCACGTCAGTCTGCGACCGGTACCAAAACAGATACTCCGATTCAGAAGGTTCCACAGTCTATTTCTGTGGTGACCGCCGAAGAGATGGCACTGCACCAGCCGCGCTCGGTGAAAGAGGCGTTGAGCTACACCCCTGGTGTTGCGGTTGGTACGCGCGGTGCGTCCAACACTTATGACTATCTGGTAATTCGCGGTTTTGCCGCTGATGGTCAGAGCCAGAACAACTACCTCGACGGTATGAAGATGCAGGGCAACTTCTATAACGACGCGGTAATCGACCCTTATATGCTGGAGCGCGCTGAAATCATGCGCGGTCCGGTTTCCGTCCTGTACGGAAAAAGCAGCCCAGGCGGTTTGTTGAATATGGTGAGTAAGCGTCCGATGACGGAACCGCTGAAAGAGATCCAGTTCAAAGTCGGCACCGACAGCCTGTTCCAGACTGGGTTTGACTTCAGCGATGCGATTGATGATGACGGCGTGTATTCCTACCGCCTGACCGGTATCGCGCGTTCGAATAATGCCCAGCAGGAGCGTGCGGAAGAGCAGCGTTATGCCATCGCGCCATCGTTCTCCTGGCGCCCGGATGACAAAACCAACTTCACCTTCCTCTCTTATTTCCAGAACGAACCGGAAACCGGTTATTACGGCTGGTTGCCAAAAGAAGGGACGGTTGATCCGCTGCCGAACGGTAGCCGTCTGCCAACCGATTTCAACGAAGGTGCGAAGAACAATACCTACTCCCGTAACCAGAAAATGGTGGGGTACAGCTTCGACCACGAATTCAACGATACCTTCACTGTGCGTCAGAACCTGCGCTTTGCTGAGAACAAAACCTCGCAAAACAGCGTCTACGGTTACGGCGTCTGTTCCGATCCGGCGAACGCAGGCAGCAAGCAGTGCGCGGCATTAGCGCCAGCGGACAAAGGTCATTACCTGGCACGTAAGTACGTGAAGGATGACGAGAAGCTGCAAAACTTCACCGTCGATACCCAGTTGCAAAGCAAATTTGCCACCGGCGCGTGGGACCACACCCTGCTGACCGGCGTTGACTTTATGCGTATGCGTAACGACATCAACGCCTGGTTCGGTTACGACGACTCCGTACCGTTACTGGATCTCTACAACCCGGTGTACACCGATTTCGATTTCAACTCGAAAGATCCAGCGACATCAGGTCCGTATCAGATCCTGAATCGCCAGAAGCAAACGGGTCTGTACGTACAGGATCAGGCGCAGTGGGATAAAGTGCTGGTCACTCTGGGCGGTCGTTATGACTGGGCCGATCAGGAATCCTACAACCGTGTTTACAACACCACATCCAAGCGTGACGATACTCAGTTTACCTGGCGTGGCGGCGTTAACTACCTGTTTGATAACGGCGTAACCCCGTACTTTAGCTACAGCGAATCCTTCGAACCGGCTTCTCAGACCGATGCGCAGGGTAAACTGTTCTCACCTTCTAAAGGTAAGCAGTACGAAGCGGGCGTGAAATACGTGCCGAGCGATCGTCCAATCGTGTTGACCGGTGCTATTTACCAGCTGACCAAAACCAACAATCTGATGGCTGATCCTGCGGGCTCATTCTTCTCCGTTGAAGGCGGCGAAATCCGTTCACGCGGCGTGGAAATCGAAGCCAAAGCGGCGCTGTCTGCAAGTGTTAACGTGGTCGGCTCTTACACCTATACCGATGCTGAGTACACCACTGACACCAACTACAAAGGCAACACCCCAGCGCAGGTGCCAAAACACATGGCTTCCCTGTGGGGCGACTACACCTTCTTTGATGGCGCGCTGTCTGGCCTGACCGTCGGTACCGGCGGACGTCTGACCGGTTCCAGCTACGGCGACCCGGCGAACTCCTTCAAAGTGGGCAGTTACACCGTTGTCGATGCCCTGGTACGCTACGATCTGGCGCGCTTCGGCATGGCGGGCTCTAACGTCGCGGTTCACGTCAACAACCTGTTGGATCGTGAATACGTCGCGAGCTGCTTCAACACCTACGGCTGCTTCTGGGGTGCTGAACGCCAGGTTGTCGCCACGGCGACCTTCCGCTTCTAATCTCTTTTCGGGCACGGTTCGCCGTGCCCTTTAACAAGTTGGCCACTATGCAGGAAAATAAAACGCACTCCGATACCACGTTTGCGCTTGATAACACCTCCTTTCGCGTCCCTGGACGCACGCTGCTGCATCCGCTCTCTTTGACATTCCCTGTCGGTAAAGTCACAGGCCTTATTGGTCACAACGGTTCGGGTAAATCTACATTGCTCAAAATGTTGGGTCGCCATCAGCCGCCTTCCGAAGGGGAGATCCTGCTCGACGGACAGCCGCTCGACAGCTGGAAAAGCAAAGCGTTTGCACGCAAGGTCGCCTATCTGCCGCAGCAACTGCCGCAGGCTGAAGGGATGACCGTGCGCGAGCTGGTGGCGATTGGACGTTATCCGTGGCACGGCGCGCTCGGGCGTTTTGGGGTGGCCGACAGAGAGAAAGTGGAAGAAGCGATCGCACTGGTGGGATTAAAACCACTGGCGCACCGTCTGGTGGATAGCCTTTCCGGCGGTGAGCGCCAGCGCGCGTGGATTGCGATGCTGGTGGCGCAGGACAGCAACTGCCTGCTGCTTGACGAACCTACCTCGGCGCTGGACATCGCCCATCAGGTGGATGTTCTGGCCTTGATTCATCGCCTCAGCCAGCAGAAAGGGCTGACGGTGATTGCCGTTCTGCACGATATCAACATGGCCGCGCGCTACTGCGATTATCTGGTGGCCCTGCGCGGCGGCGAGATGATTGCCCAGGGCACGCCTGCTGAGCTGATGCGCGGCGAGACGCTGGAACTGATCTACGGTATTCCAATGGGTATCCTGCCGCATCCGGCAGGGGCTGCACCGGTGAGCTTTGTGTATTGATGCTGGATCCAACTTTGATAAGTCGCCGTCGATTACTGACGGCGCTGGCGCTTTCGCCACTGCTGTTAAAAATGAATACCGCGCGTGCGGCAGCCATCGATCCGCACCGCATCGTGGCGCTGGAATGGCTGCCGGTTGAGCTGATGCTGGCCCTGGGCATCGCGCCCTACGGTGTGGCGGATATTCCCAACTACAACATGTGGGTCAACGAGCCGAAAATCCCGGCCTCGACCATCGACATCGGTCTGCGCACCGAGCCGAACCTTGAACTGTTGACCCAAATGAAACCCTCTTATCTGGTCTGGTCGGCGGGCTACGGTCCGTCGCCCGAGACGCTGGCGCGTATTGCGCCGGGCCGGGGTTTTACTTTCAGCGACGGGAAAAAACCGCTGACCATGGCGCGTCACTCGATCAACGAAATGGCCCAGCTTCTGGACCGCGAAGCGGCGGCAAAAGAGCACCTCGACCATTTCGATAGTTTTATCGACGCGCTCAAACCACGTTTTGCCGCGCGTGGCGACCGTCCGTTGCTAATGGTCACGCTGCTGGATGCGCGTCACGTGCTGGTGTTTGGCAAAAACTGCCTGTTCCAGGAAGTGCTTGATCGTTTCAATATTCATAATGCCTGGGAAGGGGAGATGACCTTTTGGGGCAGCACTACCGTCGGCATCGACCGTCTGGCGCAGTTCCGCGATGTGGATGTGCTCTGTTTCGATCATGGCAATGACCGCGAGATGCAAAGCCTGATGGCGACGCCGCTGTGGCAGGCGATGCCGTTCGTGCGCGAGCAGCGTTTCCAGCGCGTGCCAGCGGTGTGGTTCTACGGAGCGACGCTGTCAGCAATGCACTTTGCCCGCGTGCTTGACGGCGCGCTGGGAGGCAAGGCATGAAGTCACGGATCGCACCATTCCCTGCGCTGTTATTGAGCGTCGTTTTCGTCGCCGCACTGATCTTAACCTGGTCAAATCTGTCGATTGCGCTGCCGCGCGGGCAGTGGGGCCAGGCGTTCTCCGTACCGGATATCGATAACATCCAGCAGATGCTGTTCCACTACAGCCTGTTGCCGCGTCTGGCCATTTCCTTACTGGTGGGCGCGGGGCTGGGGCTGGTCGGCGTGCTGTTCCAGCAGGTGTTGCGTAACCCGCTGGCGGAACCGACCACGCTCGGCGTCGCCACTGGCGCACAGCTCGGAATCACCATTACCACGCTCTGGGCGCTGCCCGGCGCACTCACCAACCAGTTTGCTGCGCTGGCGGGGGCCTGCGTGGTGGGCGCGCTGGTGTTTGGCGTGGCGTGGGGAAAACGACTTTCTCCGGTGACGCTGATTCTGGCCGGTCTGGTGGTGAGTCTCTACTGCGGAGCGATCAACCAGCTGCTGGTGCTGTTCCATCACGACCAGCTGCAAAGCATGTTCCTGTGGAGTACCGGGACGCTGACGCAGACCGACTGGAGTATTGTGCAGCGTCTGTGGCCGCAGCTGATCGGCGGCGTATTACTGACCTTGCTGCTGCTGCGCCCGCTGACCCTGATGGGGCTGGACGACGGCGTGGCGCGTAATCTGGGACTGGCCCTTTCGCTGGCGCGCCTCGCGGCGCTGACGCTGGCGATTGTGCTCAGCGCCCTGCTGGTGAATGCGGTCGGGATCATCGGCTTTATTGGGCTGTTTGCACCGCTGCTGGCGAAGATGCTCGGCGCGCGTCGTCTGCTGTCGCGCCTGATGCTGGCCCCGCTGATCGGAGCGCTGATCCTCTGGCTTTCCGATCAAATCATTCTCTGGCTGGCGCGCGTGTGGATGGAAGTCTCCACCGGCTCCGTGACTGCCCTGATTGGTGCGCCGCTGCTGCTCTGGCTGCTGCCGCGCCTGCGCAGTATGAGCGCTCCGGCGATGGACGCTGGCGATAAAGTTTACGCCGAGCGTCAGCATATTCAGTGGTTCGTTCTGACGGGCCTGATTGTGCTGCTGATCGTCGCGTACATTGCGCTCTCTCTGGGGCGTGACGCCAGCGGCTGGCACTGGGCGACCGGCCCGATGCTGGATGAACTTATGCAGTGGCGCTGGCCGCGTATTTTCTCCGCGCTGATCGCAGGCGTAATGCTGGCGGTGGCGGGGTGCATTATTCAGCGTCTGACCGGCAACCCGATGGCGAGTCCGGAAGTGTTAGGCATCAGTTCCGGCGCAGCGTTTGGCGTGGTGATGATGCTGTTCTTCGTGCCGGGCGATGCTTTTGGCTGGCTGATGCCCGCGGGCAGTATCGGTGCCGCCGCGACGCTGATGATCATTATGATCGCCGCCGGGCGTGGGGGATTTTCGCCGCACCGGATGCTGCTTGCGGGTATGGCGCTCAGCACCGCGTTTACCATGTTGCTGATGATGCTCCAGGCCAGCGGGGACCCGCGTATGGCGCAGATCCTGACCTGGATTTCTGGCTCGACCTACAGCGCAACGGGCGCGCAGGTAATGCATTCCGGGATCGCGATGGTGTTGCTGCTGGCGATCACGCCGCTATTACGTCGCTGGATGACCATTTTGCCACTGGGCGGTGAAACCGCGCGGGCGGTTGGGGTTGCGCTGACGCCGTCGCGGGTTGGATTGTTGCTACTGGCCGCCTGTTTGACCGCCGTCGCGACCATGACCATTGGCCCGCTGAGCTTTGTCGGTCTGATGGCGCCACACATCGCGCGCATGATGGGCTTTCGCCGCACGATGCCGCATATCGTGATGTCGGCGCTGGTCGGTGGGATGATGCTGGTGATTGCCGACTGGCTGGGCCGGATGGTGCTGTTCCCGTATCAGATTCCGGCAGGGCTACTATCGACCTTCATTGGGGCGCCGTACTTTATTTATTTGCTCAGGAAGCAGAGTCGGTAAAAAAAGCCGGGTGGCGGCTTCGCCTTACCCGGCCTACAAAATCGTGACGTTCACGTAGGCCGGGTAAGCGTTAGCGCCACCCGGCAAACAAAACCATCAAAGCTTCGCAAACACCTTACGCGCCGCGTCGATGGTGTTGTTGATATCTTCTTCGCTGTGCGCGACTGACATAAAGCCTGCTTCGAACGCCGACGGTGCCAGATACACACCTTCTTCCAGCATCAGATGGAAGAAACGCTTAAAGCGCTCAACGTCGCACTTCACCACGTCCTGATAACTCGTCACGGTTTCCGCATCGGTGAAGAAAATCCCGAACATACCGCCGACATGGTTCACCACCAGCGGAATGCCTTTCTCTTCTGCGGCTTCCAGCAGGCCGTTAGCCAGCTGCGTGGTCCGTTCGGTCAGGGTTTCATGAATTCCTGGCTGCGCCACTTCGGTCAGACAGGCGAAACCGGCGGCCATCGCAATCGGGTTACCGGACAGCGTTCCCGCCTGGTACACCGGACCGGTTGGCGCCAGAGCTTCCATCACGTCTTTACGTCCGCCGAATGCGCCCACCGGCATACCGCCGCCGATGATTTTGCCCAGACAGGTCAGGTCTGGTACCACGTCGTAATAAGATTGTGCGCCCGCCAGCGCCACGCGGAAGCCAGTCATCACTTCGTCGATGATCAGCAGTGCGCCGAATTCGTCGCACAGGGCGCGCAGGCCCGGCAGGAATTCTGGCTGCGGCGGGATGCAGTTCATGTTACCCGCGACCGGTTCTACGATGATGCAGGCAACTTCCTGCGGGTACTGCTCGAAGGCGGCACGAACGGTTTCCAGATCGTTATAGGTGCAGGTCAGAGTGTGTTTGGCGAAATCTGCCGGAACGCCCGGAGAGTTCGGCTGGCCGAGGGTCAGCGCGCCGGAACCGGCTTTCACCAGCAGGCAATCGGCGTGACCGTGGTAGCAGCCTTCGAATTTGATGATTTTGTCGCGGCCCGTAAAGCCACGCGCCAGACGAATCGCGCTCATGGTCGCTTCCGTACCGGAGTTCACCATGCGTACCATGTCCATAGTCGGGACCAGTTCGGTCACCAGCTCCGCCATTTTGACTTCCATCTCGGTCGGTGCGCCGAAGCTCAGACCGCGCTGCGCCGCTTCAATCACCGCATTGCGAATGGTTGGGTGGTTATGACCCAGCACCATCGGACCCCAGGAGCCGACGTAATCGATATAGGCTTTGCCATCCACATCGTACAGATACGCGCCGTCCGCACGTTCGATAAACAGCGGCGTGCCGCCGACGCCGGTAAAGGCGCGAACGGGAGAGTTGACCCCGCCTGGGATTAGCTCGCGTGCAGCACTGTAGAGGTTTTCAGACTTACTCATAGCGTCGTTCCTGGTTCGTAGAAAAGGGTTAAGCTAGCTATTCTAAGGGATTCGCCGATGCTTATAAAATTTTTGCCCTTATGATCCTAAACAATTGTTAAGGATTTTTCAGGCGACGGGCTGCGCCAGGGACATTAAAATCCCTGCGTGATTTGTATTACCAATAAAAGAACCCGTGATGACAGCACAAAACTCCTCGTTTGAAGAACAGCAATTTGCGCGCCTGCGACGCCGGGCCAGCGTTCGACGTTTACTGAATCGCGATAAAACCCCGCTGATGATTCTGGTGATGGCGGCGGTTGTCGGCACGCTGGCCGGGCTGGTCGGTGTGGCGTTTGAGAAAGCCGTCAATGGCGTGCAGAACTGGCGCATCGGCACGCTGGGCGGCGTGGCAGATACCCCGTGGCTATTGTGGTCGCTGGCGTTTGGGCTGTCGGCAATTCTGGCAATGGTCGGCTATTTCCTGGTGCGCAAATTTGCCCCGGAGGCAGGCGGGTCAGGCATTCCAGAAATCGAAGGCGCGCTGGAAGAGTTACGTCCGGTGCGCTGGTGGCGCGTTATTCCGGTTAAATTTATCGGCGGGATGGGCACGCTCGGGGCGGGGATGGTGCTGGGGCGTGAAGGGCCAACGGTGCAGCTTGGCGGGAATATCGGGCGCATGGTGGGGGATATTTTCCGCATGCGCAGCGGCGAGGCGCGGCATACGCTGCTGGCAACCGGGGCTGCGGCAGGGCTGTCGGCGGCATTTAACGCGCCGCTGGCTGGGATCTTGTTTATCATCGAAGAGATGCGCCCGCAGTTTCGCTACAACCTTATCTCGATAAAAGCCGTCTTCACCGGCGTGATCATGTCGAGCATTGTGTTCCGCATTTTTAACGGCGAATCGGCGGTGATTGAAGTAGGTAAACTCACCAATGCGCCGGTGAATACGCTGTGGCTGTATTTGATCCTGGGGATGATTTTCGGCGTGCTGGGGCCGCTGTTTAATTTCCTGGTGCTTAAAACCCAGGATATGTTCCAGCGTATTCACGGCGGGAATATCACCAAGTGGGTGTTAATCGGCGGTTTACTTGGCGGCCTGTGCGGCGTGTTGGGCGTGATCCAGCCGGGTTCGGCGGGCGGCGGGTTTAGTCTGATCCCTATCGCTATGGCGGGGAATTTTAGTCTCGGCATGCTGCTGTTTTTGTTTATCTCCCGCGTGGTGACGACGCTGCTGTGCTTCTCTTCCGGTGCGCCGGGCGGGATTTTTGCCCCGATGCTGGCGCTGGGAATGCTGCTTGGCACCGCGTTCGGCATGGCCGCTGCCGCAGGATTTCCGGCGTATGAGCTGATGCCTGGCACTTTTGCGATTGCCGGAATGGGGGCGCTGCTGGCAGCCTCTTTGCGTGCGCCGCTGACCGCTATCGTGCTGGTTCTGGAGATGACGGATAATTATCAGCTCATTTTGCCAATGATCATTACCTGCCTCGGGGCGACACTATTAGCCCAATTCCTGGGCGGAAAGCCGCTATACTCCACCATTCTTGCTCGTACTCTGGCGAAACAAGAGGCGGCACTGGCTGAGAAGCAGAATACTTGAATGAATTACCAGGGTATTAGATAATGAAAAAAAGAATTGGATGTTTTTTAATCCGATTCAGTAGCAGTATTCATGGGAGCAAAAAATGAGTGATGACGTAGCGCTGCCGTTGCAGTTTACCGAAGCAGCAGCCATTAAAGTGAAAAGCCTGATTGCGGATGAAGATAATCCGGAGCTGAAACTGCGTGTGTATATTACCGGCGGCGGTTGCAGCGGCTTCCAGTATGGTTTCACCTTTGACGATCAGGTAAACGACGGTGATATGACAATTGAGAAGCAGGGCGTCGCGCTGGTCGTTGACCCGATGAGCCTGCAATATCTGGTCGGCGGCGCGGTGGATTACACCGAAGGCCTGGAAGGATCGCGCTTTGTGGTGACCAACCCGAACGCGAAAAGCACCTGCGGGTGTGGTTCTTCGTTCAGCATTTAATGATGCGCGGGGATGGTGCGGTTTGATGCCCTCACCCCGGCCCTCTCCCACGGGGAGAGGGAGAAAACACTAAAAAGGCAACCTCGTGGTTGCCTTTTGCTTTTACCTTCCGTTCTCATCCAATGCAAACGTCGGTAGCTTCAGGTGCCAGCGAATAGCCGCCAGTCGAATCACCAGCGTCACCACCATGCCGATCATCGCCGCCGTTTCCAGCTCAACGCCAAAGGTGTAAAACGCCGTCGCGTGGACAATCCCGCCGATAATACAGGCGGTGGCATAGATTTCAGTGCGCAGAATCATCGGGACTTCACGGGCGAGAATATCGCGGATAATCCCTCCGCCGACGCCGGTCAGCACGCCCATGCAAATCGCCACCAGTGGTCCTGTACCCGCCATAAAAGCTTTATTGACGCCGATGCCGACAAACACCGCCAGACCCACCGCATCCAGCACCGGCAGGATCCATTTCGGTAAGCGACGCGGCTGGCGAACCAGCACTATCGTCAGCATACAGGTCACCATCGCGACGACCAGATCGGTCGGATCTCTCACCCAAAATACCGGACCGTGATCGAGGGCCATATCGCGGATCGTTCCCCCGCCGACTGCCGTTACCACGCCAAGCACCAATACGCCAAACGGATCCATGCGTAATTTGCCCGCCAGCAAAACGCCGGAGATAGCAAAAACGGCTGTGCCAAGGATATCCAGCCAATAAACGAGCATTTTTCAATCCTCAGACGATGAGGGTTAATTACTGGCTCTGCGCGAGGGCAGAGCAGAGTTGTTTTGCGGCGAGGATAATACGCGGGCTTGCGCGTTCAAACCAGTCACTGTGCAGGGCGATAACCGGAATTTTTAGCTGGCTTTGCCAGAATTGTTCTATTTTCGGAATCTCGCTCGCATTCCCAATCACCACAATCGCCTGTGGCTGACGCGCAATCACCTGTTCGCGGCTGACCTGCGGCCACGGAACGCGGCTGGCTGCGAAGATATTTTCACCGCCGCACACTTCCAGAACCTGATTCTGAATCGACCCTTTACCGGTGGTAAACAGCGGCTGGCTTCCAAATTGCAGGAAAACGCGCTTTTTCGCTGGCGTGTCATATTTTGCCTTCAGTGCAGCATAGTCGTTAAGCAACTGCTGCGCGGCCTGCTGGGCTTTTTTCGGCGTTGGGCTCCAGGGCGCTAAATCACGCAGCGCCTGCGCCACTTGCTCAATGCTGATGGCATCGACCCACAGCACTTTTATCCCAAGCGCTGAGAGCTGATTGACCTGCCGCTCGGCGTTTCCGCCGCGCCAGGCCAGCACCAGATCCGGCTTGAGCGCCACGATGCGTTCAAGGTTCATCCCTTGCCAGGTCGAGACCTCTTCAATCTTTTTCGCTTCCGGGGGGTAGTCTGAAAAGCTGCTGACGCCCACTGGCGTGATCCCAGCGGCGAAAGCCAGTTCCGTATTGGCGGGGGAGAGGGTAATGACGCGAGGCGCGGCAGCGAGCCACGCCGGTGCTAGCAGAAAGAGGGCGACCAGCGCCCTTACACACTTAGCCACGCGCCAGTTTCTGCACCAGGGTTTCGACCATGATGGTGGACTGTTTAGCAGCAACCGCCAGGAACTCGTCGAAGCTCAGGTGGGATTGCTGATCGGCCACGTCGGAGATGGCGCGAACCACCACGAACGGTACGCTGAAGTTATGGCACACGTGCGCAATCGCGGTCGCTTCCATTTCAACGGCAATCGCCTGCGGGAAGTTGTGGCGGATTTTCGCCAGACCCACGGAACCATTGATGAAGGCGTCGCCGCTGACGATCAGGCCGCGTACGGCGTTGAGGTTCAGCTCGGCAATGCAGCTTTCTGCGGCAGCTACCAGCTTATCGTCGGCTTTAAAACCTGCCGGACAACCAGGCAGCTGGCCGTACTCGTAACCGAATGCTGTGACATCGGCATCGTGATAACGCGCTTCATCGGAGACCACGATATCGCCCACTTTCAGGGTAGGAGCCAGACCGCCCGCAGAACCGGTATTGATGATCACGTCCGGTTTGCAGCGCTCAAGCAGCAGGGTCGCGCCCAGTGCTGCCGCTACTTTACCGATGCCTGATTTCAGCAGAGCGACGTCAGTTCCGTTCAGCTGGCCGGTGTAGATTTCACAGCCACCCAGAGTGAGGGTCTGACAGTTCTCAATTTTGTCACGCAGCAGCGTAACTTCTTCTTCCATTGCACCAATAATGCCGATTTTCATAGATTTACTCGCGATGTGCCTTGTTAAGATGCATAGTCTATCATGCGCATCAGGGGAAACGCATTCTCAGGCGGGGGAGCTCATGGCACCAATCGATTTTCGCAATAAAATTAACTGGCATCGTCGTTTCCGTTCTCCGCAGGGAGAAAAGAGTGAACACGAGATCCTGCGTATTTTTGAAAGCGATCGCGGGCGCATAGTCAATTCGCCGGCGATCCGCCGCTTGCAGCAAAAAACTCAGGTGTTTCCACTGGAGCGCAACGCCGCTGTCCGCACGCGTCTGACCCATTCTATGGAAGTACAGCAGGTCGGGCGCTACATTGCCAAAGAGATTTTAAGCCGTCTGAAAGAGCAGCGTTTGCTCGAAACCTACGGTCTGGATGAGCTGACCGGGCCGTTCGAAAGCATCGTTGAGATGGCCTGCCTGATGCACGACATCGGCAATCCGCCGTTTGGTCATTTCGGTGAAGCGGCGATTAACGACTGGTTTAAACAAAAACTGTTTCCCTCAGATGCAGCAAGCCAGCCCCTCAGCGACGATCGCTGTATCGTCAGAGCCCTAAAACTGCGCGAAGGCGAAGAGACCTTAAACGACCTGCGGCGCAAGGTGCGTCAGGATCTTTGTCAATTCGAAGGCAATGCGCAGGGGATTCGGCTGGTGCATTCTCTGATGCGAATGAACCTGACGTGGGCGCAGGTCGGCTGTATTCTTAAATATACCCGCCCGGCGTGGTGGATGGGCGAACCGCCCGCGACGCACAGCTATTTAATGAAAAAGCCCGGCTATTATTTATCTGAAGAACGCTATATTGAAAGGCTGCGTAAAGAACTTTCTTTGACCCCACATGGCCGCTTTCCATTGACGTGGATTATGGAAGCCGCAGACGATATATCCTATTGCGTGGCTGATCTGGAAGATGCCGTCGAAAAAAGAATATTTAGCGTTGAAGAACTTTATCAGCACCTTTATGAGGCCTGGGGCAAGCACGAGAAAGGCTCACTGTTTTCTCAGGTCGTCGAAAACGCGTGGGAAAAATCGCGCTCCAATTCATTGAGTCGCAGTACCGAAGATCAGTTCTTTATGTATTTGCGGGTCAACACGTTAAATAAACTGGTGCCCTACGCGGCGGCGCGTTTTATCGATAATTTACCGGACATTTTTAGCGGCGAGTTTAATCATGCGCTGCTGGAAGACGACAGCGATTTTAGCCAACTGCTTGAGTTGTATAAGCACGTTGCGATGCGCCATGTTTTCAGTCACCCGGATGTTGAACAGCTGGAATTACAGGGCTATCGGGTGATTAGCGGCCTGCTGGAAATTTATCGTCCGCTGCTGCAATTATCCGTCGATGAATTTACCGAGCTGGTGGAAAAAGATCGCGTTAAGCGCCTGCCGATTGAAACCCGTCTGCTGCATAAACTCTCGACCCGTCATCGTCTTGCCTACGTCGAAGCAGTGAGTAAAATCGATCGTTATTCCGTGCAGTGGCCCGTTATGGAATATTATTATCGCTGTCGACTTATTCAGGACTATATCAGCGGAATGACCGATTTGTATGCATGGGATGAATACCGCCGTCTGATGGCAGTGGAATAAGGAATGAGTTTTGTAAAGACGACCAATAAATTTTTACTTTTTCCAGAAACTTAATCCTGGAACTTCAGGCTATAAAACGAATCTGATGTACACAGCAATTTTGCGTTATCTGTAAATCGAGATTGAGAATATGAAAAAAACCACATTAGCAATGAGTGCACTGGCTCTGAGTTTAGGTTTAGCGTTATCCCCTCTGACTGCCACCGCAGCCGAGACCGCGTCTTCGGCAGCAACCGCGCAGCAGATGCCAAGCCTTGCCCCGATGCTCGAAAAAGTGATGCCATCGGTGGTGAGTATTAACGTTGAGGGGAGCACAACCGTTAATACACCGCGCATGCCGCGCAACTTCCAGCAGTTCTTCGGTGATAACTCACCGTTCTGCCAGGACGGTTCCCCGTTCCAGAGTTCACCGTTCTGTCAGGGTGGCGGCGCGGGTGATGATACCCCAGGCGGCGGTAACGGCGGCGGGCAGCAGCAGAAATTCATGGCGCTCGGCTCAGGTGTCATCATTGACGCAGCCAAAGGTTATGTCGTCACCAATAACCACGTTGTCGACAATGCCAGCACCATCAAAGTCCAGCTGAGCGATGGCCGTAAGTTTGATGCCAAAGTGGTGGGTAAAGACCCACGCTCAGACATCGCCCTGATTCAGATTCAGGATCCGAAAAACCTGACGGCGATTAAACTGGCCGATTCCGACGCTCTGCGCGTGGGTGATTACACCGTGGCCATCGGCAACCCGTTTGGTCTGGGTGAAACCGTAACCTCCGGTATCGTTTCTGCGCTGGGCCGTAGCGGCCTGAACGCGGAAAACTATGAAAACTTTATCCAGACCGATGCGGCAATTAACCGTGGTAACTCCGGCGGTGCGTTGGTTAACCTGAACGGTGAATTGATCGGGATTAACACCGCGATCCTGGCACCGGACGGCGGTAACATCGGTATCGGCTTTGCGATCCCGAGCAACATGGTGAAAAACCTGACCGGTCAGATGGTTGAGTTTGGCCAGGTGAAACGTGGTGAGCTGGGTATTCTGGGTACCGAACTGAACTCAGAACTGGCGAAAGCGATGAAAGTGGACGCTCAGCGCGGCGCATTCGTCAGCCAGGTCATGCCGAACTCTTCTGCGGCGAAGGCCGGTATCAAGGCGGGTGATGTTATTACCACGCTGAATGGCAAGCCAATCAGCAGCTTCGCGGCGCTGCGTGCTGAAGTCGGCTCTATGCCGGTCGGCAGCAAAGTGTCTCTCGGCCTGCTGCGCGATGGCAAACCGGTCAACGTGAGCCTGGAACTGCAGCAGAGCAGCCAGAATCAGGTTGATTCCAGCACCATCTTCAGCGGTATTGAAGGTGCGGATATGAGCAACAAAGGCGCGGATAAAGGCGTGGTGGTGAGTGATGTGAAAGCCAACACCCCGGCGGCGCGTATTGGCCTGAAAAAAGGCGATGTGATTATCGGTGCAAACCAGCAACCGGTGAAAAACATTGCGGAACTGCGCAAAATTCTCGACAGCAAACCAACGGTGCTGGCGCTGAATATCCAGCGTGGTGACACCACTCTGTACCTGTTGATGCAGTAATCCCCTCAGCTCCTGCCTGCACTCAGGCAGGGGCTTTTCCTTTTCTGTGACCCTTTCCACAAGTCCATACTTCTCTCACTGACTTTGTGCATTCGCACAATGCGACGCCCTTTGAACTCCCCTATGCTTGAGCTCTGCTCACAGGAGGGTTACATGGCTGGCTGGCATCTTGATACCAAAATGGCGCAGGAAATCGTGGCACGAACCATGCGCATCATTGATACCAATATCAACGTAATGGATGCCCGTGGGCGAATTATCGGCAGCGGCGATCGCGAACGCATTGGGGAATTGCACGAAGGTGCGCTTCTGGTGCTCTCTCAGGGACGAGTGGTGGATATCGACGATGCGGTTGCGCGGCATCTGCACGGTGTGCGTCAGGGGATCAATCTGCCTCTGCGACTGGAAGGGGAAATCGTCGGCGTTATCGGTCTGACTGGCGAACCGGAATCCCTGCGCAAATACGGTGAGCTGGTGTGTATGACCGCCGAGATGATGCTGGAACAGTCGCGTCTGATGCATCTTCTGGCTCAGGACAGCCGCCTGCGCGAAGAATTGGTGATGAACCTGATTCAGGCTGAAGAGCACACGCCTGCACTGACGGAATGGGCGCAGCGTTTGGGTATCGACCTGAATCAGCCGCGCGTGGTGGCGGTCATTGAAGTGGACAGCGGTCAGCTCGGCGTGGACAGCGCGATGGCGGAGTTGCAGCAGCTGCAAAACGCGCTGGCTACTCCGGAGCGCAATAACCTCGTGGCGATTGTGTCGCTGACGGAGATGGTGGTTCTGAAACCGGCGCTCAATCAGTTTGGCCGTTGGGACGCAGAAGATCACCGTCGTCGTGTGGATCAACTTATCGCGCGGATGAAAGAGAACGGTCAGCTGCGTTTTCGCGTCGCGCTCGGCAACTATTTCACCGGGCCGGGCAGCATCGCGCGGTCGTGGCGAACGGCGCGTACCACCATGATGGTAGGCAAGCAGCGAATGCCCGAAAGCCGGGGCTATTTCTATCAGGATTTGATGTTACCGGTGCTGCTCGACAGTTTACGCGGTGGCTGGCAGGCCAATGAACTGGCGCGACCGCTGGTGCGTCTGAAAGCAATGGATAATAACGGGCTTCTGCGCCGTACGTTACAGGCCTGGTTTCGCCATAACGTGCAACCGCTGGCGACCTCGAAAGCGCTGTTTATTCACCGCAATACGCTGGAATACCGGTTGAATCGTATATCAGAACTGACGGGCTTAGATTTGGGGAATTTCGACGACAGACTGCTGCTGTATGTGGCGTTGCAGCTGGATGAACAAAGGTGATGTTGTTGGAACGTAGGCCCGGTAAGCGCAACGCCACCGGGCGTTTAACCGCACGAATCTCGCCTTTGTGCCGGGTGGCGGCTTCGCCTTACCCGGCCTACAGGGAGACCGCACCACAGCATTTACTTCCCGCGCGTTAACTTCTCAAGATCAGATTCGATTTCGCTGATCTTGTTAGTCACAACACTTTCCAGATGACGCAGATCGTCGAGGATCTTACGTTTAAGGTCGACTTCGGTGCGATCGCGCTGGCAGATCTGATCGAGTTCATCAATAACATAGCGCAGGTTCGGGCTGATTTCCTGAACCTCTTTATACCCCTGACCAATGCCATCGGCGACGACGGTTTTACGTTGACGCGGGTATTTGAACTTCACGCTCTTTGCGAAAAACTCTCCTTTGTCCTTGTGAAAATAGATTTTCAGAATATCGTTGTTCGCTTCCTGGCGGAGGCTGTAACGATCAATTTCATCAGGATTGGTAATGCCCAGACTTTTCAGATTATCGTACATAGCGGTACCCTTGATCTCAACATAACCTATGAATAATTAACGAAAAAATCTATCTTCGCCACCATCAGATGTAAAAAAAGCGGGGTGGCCCCCGCTTTTTGTTATACCCGATTAATCGATGGTACGCAGCAGTTCGTTGATGCCGACTTTGCCGCGCGTTTTCGCATCGACTTTTTTCACGATAACCGCACAGTACAGGCTGTATTTGCCATCTTTCGACGGCAGGTTGCCGGAGACGACAACAGAACCGGCCGGTACGCGACCGTAATGCACTTCACCGGTTTCACGATCGTAAATGCGGGTGCTCTGACCAATGTAAACGCCCATCGAGATAACTGAGCCTTCTTCCACGATAACGCCTTCAACCACTTCGGAACGCGCACCGATGAAGCAGTTATCTTCGATGATGGTTGGGTTGGCCTGCAGTGGCTCAAGAACACCACCGATGCCGACGCCGCCGGACAGGTGAACGTTTTTACCGATCTGCGCGCAAGAACCGACGGTTGCCCAGGTATCCACCATCGAGCCTTCATCAACATACGCACCGATGTTGACGTAAGACGGCATCAATACGGTGTTGCGTGCGATGTATGCGCCCTGGCGAACGGCCGCAGGCGGAACCACGCGGAAACCTTCTTTCTGGAAACGCGCTTCGTCGTAATCAGCGAATTTCATCGGCACTTTATCGAAGTAGCGGCTTTCTGCTCCGTCGATAACCTGGTTATCGTTAATGCGGAAAGAGAGCAGCACGGCCATCTTCAGCCACTGATGAGTTACCCACTGGCCGTTAATTTTTTCCGCGACACGCAGCGCGCCGGAATCAAGCAGAGAAATCACCTGATTCACCGCTTCGCGGGTGACGGTATCCACATTTGCCGGGGTAATTTCGGCGCGACGCTCAAAGGCGGACTCAATAACGTTCTGTAACTGCTGCATTGTTTTTACTCTTTCCATTTCACTAAAAAACACGTCACCCTTTATCGTTTGGATTGAGGGCTGCTGTCAACCGTTGTTGTACCTCAAGTTGCAGCTGATTATTAAGGGCACGCCGGTCGGCGGTGGCGATTATGAATAAATCTTCTACTCGCTCACCAATGGTTGTAATTCGGGCGCCATGCAGCGAAATTCCCAGATCCGCAAAAACCTGACCAACCCGCGCCAGCAGGCCCGGCTGGTCGAGTGCGATCAGCTCGAGGAACGATTTCCGGTCTGTGTGTGTTGGCAGGAAATTGACCTCTGTATCAACCGTGAAATGACGCAATTTGGCCGGCTGACGACGGGGTTGCGGCGGCTGCCAGCTGTGCTGGGTAATCGCCTGTTCCAGACCGAAGCGAATGCCTTCGTGACGATCGGAAGAGAGCGGGCTGCCGTCCGGTTCCAGCACGATAAATGTATCCATCGCCATGCCGTCGCGGGTGGTAAAGATCTGCGCGTCATGAACGCTCAGATTGCGCCGGTCGAGTTCGGCGCAAACGGCGGCAAACAGATAAGCCCTGTCCGGACTCCAGATAAAGATCTCCGTGCCGCCGCGCGTAGCTTGCGGGCTCAGCAGGATCAGTGGTTTTTTTAGGTCGTGCTTCAACAGATGCCGCGCGTGCCAGGCGAGCTGATGTGGGCTGTGACGCACAAAATAGTTGGCCCGACAGCGCGACCAGATCTGGTGCAGCGCTTCTTCATCAATGTTATCCATTCGCAGCAACGCCAGCGCCTGAAGCTGATGATGGCGCACGCGCTCGCGCATATCCGGGGTGTTTTGCATCCCGCGGCGCAGCTGCTTTTCGGTGGCGAAATAGAGCTCACGCAACAGGCTCTGCTTCCAGCTGTTCCACAGGGTTTCGTTGGTAGCGCAGATATCCGCAACAGTCAGGCAGACCAGGAAACGCAGGCGGTTTTCCGTTTGCACGATTTCGGCGAACTGCTTGATCACTTCCGGGTCCTGGATATCGCGACGCTGCGCGGTGACAGACATCAAAAGGTGATGGCGTACCAGCCAGGCGACCAGTTGCGTTTCGCGGGAGTTAAGCCCGTGTAGTTCAGCAAATTTCAGCACGTCCTGTGCGCCGAGCACCGAATGATCGCCCCCGCGCCCTTTGGCGATATCGTGGAACAGGGCGGCAATCAGAATCAACTCTGGGTGGCTGAGGCGCGGCCACAGCTCAACGCACAGCGGATGTTTCGCACGCGTCTCTTCTTTGGCGAAACTTTCCAGTTTCAGCATCACGCGAATGGTGTGTTCATCCACCGTGTAAGCATGGAACAGGTCAAACTGCATTTGGCCGACGATGTGCGACCACTGCGGCATATAGGCCCAGAGCACGCTGTGACGGTGCATCGGCAGCAGCCCACGGCTGACCGCGCCGGGGTGGCGCAACATGCTCAGGAATAACGAACGCGCCTCCGGGATATAGCATAAAGGCTGCGTCAGATGCCGACGGGCATGGCGCAGATGGCGCAACGTAGTGGAGTAGATCCCGGTTATCGTGCTGTTGCGCACCATCGTGTAGAACATCCGCAGGATTGCTTCCGGCTCGCGGATAAACAGCGTTTCATCGCGCAGATCGATAAGCGTACCGCGCAGCTGAAATTCGTCATCAATCGGGCGCGGTTTTTCATCGGTAGTCAGTGCCAGGATCGCTTCGTCGAACAGCTGCAACAGCATCTGATTGAGTTCAGACACGCGGCGAGTCACGCGGAAGAAATCCTTCATCATGTGCTCAACCGGCTCGTTACCTTCCCCGCTGTAGTTCAGGCGCTGGGCGACGCTGAGCTGGCGGTCAAACAGCAGGCGGTTGTCATAGCGGGTGACTTCCAGATGCAGTGCAAAACGGATTCGCCACAGCAGATGCAGACATTCGTTCAGTTCGTTGCGTTCGGCTTCGGTTAAAAAGCCAAAGCCGACCATTTCGTCCATCGATGTCGCACCAAAATGGCGGCGGGCGACCCACTGCAGAGTATGAATATCCCGCAGGCCGCCTGGGCTGCTTTTGATATCCGGTTCGAGGTTATAGCTAGTGCCGTGATAGCGCTGGTGGCGGACATTTTGCTCTTCAACCTTGGCGGCAAAAAAGCGTTCTGATGGCCAGAAACCGTCGCTGAAAATGTGCTTTTGCAGTTCAAGGAACAGGGCGACATCGCCGATCAGCAGGCGCGTTTCAATCAGGTTGGTGGCGACGGTAAGATCCGACAGTCCTTCGAGCAGACACTCTTCGAGCGTGCGGACGCTGTGGCCGACTTCCAGCTTCACGTCCCACAGCAGCGTCAGCAGTTCACCCACTTTTTGCGCCTGCTCGTCGGACAGTTTTTTGCGGCTCAGTACCAGCAGGTCGATGTCGGAAAGTGGGTGCAGTTCACCGCGTCCGTAACCACCCACGGCAACCAACGCGACGTCACTGATCTGGCCGAAGCCGTAATCGATCCACAGGCGCTGCAACAGCTGATCGATAAATTCGGTGCGCGCTTCGATAAGCTCTTCTGCCG
Organism: Lelliottia sp. 7254-16; assembly: GCF_002922995.1. NCBI lineage: Bacteria > Pseudomonadati > Pseudomonadota > Gammaproteobacteria > Enterobacterales > Enterobacteriaceae > Lelliottia > Lelliottia sp. 7254-16. The sequence goes on along the minus strand of NZ_PQVS01000005.1, from coordinate 33,938 downwards.
AAATGCCTTCGTCAAAGGCTTTTCCCAGCCAGCGCTGAAAAACGTCGATATGCGCTTTGATATCCGCCACCGTGAGCTCGCGCTGTGGCCAGACGCCAGGGTTGTCCGGCTGGTCGGGCAGGGTGGGGAGAGCCGTGTTGGGATACTGTTCGGGTAAAAGGTTACTCATCTCGTGCGTCACCCATAAGTAAAAGCTATAGCCATTAAAAAAGCCGGCATTTGCCGGCTTCTTATTATTCGTTGTGCGAGAGTATCGCCGGGATGGTGTCATCCTTTCGCAACGTCATAATTTCGCAGCCGTTGTCTGTTACCACAATAGTATGCTCGTACTGCGCAGACAAGCTTCTGTCTTTGGTTTTTACCGTCCAGCCATCTTTCATGGTGCGGATGCGGTAGTCGCCGGAGTTCACCATCGGTTCGATGGTGAAGGTCATGCCTTTTTGCAGAACCACGCCGCCGTCATCCGCATCGTAGTGCAGAACCTGCGGTTCTTCATGGAAGACACGGCCAATGCCGTGCCCGCAGTATTCGCGCACCACGGAGAAACCTTCCGCTTCGACGAATTTCTGAATGGCAGCACCGAGGGTACGCAGGCGGATACCCGGCTTCACCATTTTCAGCGCCAGGTAGAGGCTTTCCTGGGTGATGCGGCACAGACGCTCGCCGAGAATGGTCGGTTTGCCGACGATAAACATTTTGGAGGTATCGCCGTGATACTCATCTTTGATAACGGTCACGTCGATGTTAACGATATCGCCATCTTTCAGCAGTTTCTCGTCATCCGGAATACCGTGGCACACTACTTCATTAATAGAGATGCAAACGGATTTCGGGAAGCCGTGATAGCCGAGGCAAGCGGAAACCGCGTGCTGCTCGTTGACAATATAGTCGTTACAAATGCGATCCAGCTCGCCGGTGCTGACGCCCGGTTTGATGTACGGCTCGATCATTTCCAGCACTTCAGCGGCCAGACGACCGGCGACGCGCATCTTTTCAATTTCTTCAGGGGTCTTAATAGAGATAGCCATGTAATCTGTCCATCGGTGTCGATTTTTTCGACAATACTAGTCTAAGTGTTGTCAATGGTACCAGTCTGGAGCGCCGCCTGCCAAATTGAGAATCATTAACAGCACACTCCGTCAACAACTGTTGGTGTCTGGTAGTGTTTTGTGGTATAAAGCGCGCCGGACTTCCGATCCATTTCATCTACACAAGATGGACCAGAAGCGACAATCTCACTTTGTGTAAATAACACACACGTATCGGCACATATTCCGGGGTGCCCTTTGGGGTCGGTAATATGGGATACGTGGAGGCATAACCCCAACTTTTAAATAGAGGTTTTAAACATGGCAACTGTTTCCATGCGCGACATGCTCAAGGCTGGTGTTCACTTCGGTCACCAGACCCGTTACTGGAACCCGAAAATGAAGCCTTTCATCTTCGGCGCGCGTAACAAAGTTCACATCATCAACCTTGAGAAAACTGTACCAATGTTCAACGAAGCCCTGGCTGAGCTGAGCAAGATCTCTTCCCGTAAAGGTAAGATTCTGTTTGTTGGTACTAAACGCGCTGCAAGCGAAGCTGTGAAAGAAGCTGCAAACAGCTGCGATCAGTTCTTCGTGAACCATCGCTGGTTGGGCGGCATGCTGACCAACTGGAAAACTGTTCGTCAGTCCATCAAGCGCCTGAAAGATCTGGAAATCCAGTCTCAGGACGGTACTTTCGATAAGCTGACCAAGAAAGAAGCGCTGATGCGTACTCGTGAGCTGGACAAGCTGGAAAACAGCCTGGGCGGTATCAAAGACATGGGCGGTCTGCCAGACGCTCTGTTCGTTATCGATGCTGACCACGAGCACATCGCAATCAAAGAAGCGAACAACCTGGGTATCCCAGTGTTCTCTATCGTTGATACCAACTCCGATCCGGACGGCGTTGACTTCGTTATCCCGGGTAACGACGATGCAATCCGTGCAGTTACACTGTACCTGAGCGCTGTTGCAGCTACCGTTCGTGAAGGCCGTTCCCAGGATCTGGCTTCTCAGGCGGAAGAAAGCTTCGTAGAAGCTGAATAATAAGGTCCTCCCTTATTTAGTACCGTGTATAAATAGGGGCCTCTTTCTGGCCCCTTTTTCACTTTTAAGACTGTCTGGTTTTTTAACCGGGCAGGACATCTCTCCCGAGGATTAAAGAATGGCTGAAATTACCGCATCCCTGGTAAAAGAGCTGCGCGAGCGTACTGGCGCAGGCATGATGGATTGCAAAAAAGCGCTGACTGAAGCGAACGGCGACATCGAGCTGGCAATCGAAAACATGCGTAAATCCGGCGCAATCAAAGCGGCGAAAAAAGCTGGTAACGTTGCAGCTGATGGCGTGATCATCACTAAGATCAATGGCAACTACAGCATCATTCTGGAAGTTAACTGCCAGACTGACTTCGTTGCTAAAGACGGTGGCTTCCAGGCATTTGCTAACAAAGTTCTGGACGCAGCTGTTGCAGGCAAAATCACTGACGTTGACGTTCTGAAAGCACAGTTCGAAGAAGAACGTGTTGCCCTGGTTGCTAAAATCGGTGAGAACATCAACATTCGTCGCGTTGCTGCACTGGAAGGCGAAGTACTGGGTTCATACCAGCACGGCGCACGTATCGGTGTACTGGTAGCGGCTAAAGGCGCTGACGAAGAGCTGGTTAAACAGCTGGCTATGCACATCGCTGCAAGCAAACCAGAATTCGTTAAACCAGAAGACGTGTCTGCTGAAGTAGTAGAAAAAGAGTACCAGGTTCAGCTGGACATCGCCATGCAGTCTGGCAAGCCAAAAGAAATCGCAGAGAAAATGGTTGAAGGCCGCATGAAGAAATTCACCGGCGAAGTTTCTCTGACTGGCCAGCCTTTCGTAATGGATCCAAGCAAGTCTGTTGCTCAGCTGCTGAAAGAGCACAACGCTGATGTGACTGGCTTCATCCGCTTCGAAGTGGGCGAAGGCATCGAGAAAGTTGAAACTGACTTCGCAGCAGAAGTTGCTGCAATGTCCAAGCAGTCTTAATGATTGCGAAGGAGCCGCCTGAGGGCGGCTTCTTTTTGCCCCTCGCGTGTAAATCAGACAGAGCCCGCTAGTTTCTGTGCTGATATGCGACATACAATGTCGCCAGAATTAACCCCATCTTAATCGTTGACAGTCTCAGGAAAGAAACATGGCTACCAATGCAAAACCCGTGTACAAACGCATTCTGCTTAAGCTGAGTGGCGAAGCACTGCAGGGAACAGAAGGCTTCGGTATTGACGCAAGCATTCTCGACCGCATGGCACAGGAAATCAAAGAACTGGTTGAACTGGGTATCCAGGTTGGCGTGGTGATTGGCGGTGGCAACCTTTTCCGTGGCGCTGGTCTGGCGAAAGCGGGTATGAATCGTGTTGTGGGCGACCACATGGGTATGCTGGCAACCGTGATGAATGGCCTGGCAATGCGTGATGCGCTTCATCGTGCTTATGTGAACGCCCGCCTGATGTCCGCTATTCCGCTGAATGGCGTGTGTGACAATTACAGCTGGGCAGAGGCGATCAGCCTGCTGCGCAATAACCGCGTGGTGATCCTCTCCGCCGGTACCGGTAACCCATTCTTTACGACTGACTCCGCTGCGTGCCTTCGCGGGATCGAGATCGAAGCAGACGTTGTGCTGAAAGCGACCAAAGTGGATGGCGTGTTTACTGCCGATCCGGCAACTGATCCGACTGCGACCATGTACGAACAGCTGAGCTACAACGAAGTGCTGGATAAAGAGCTGAAAGTGATGGATCTTGCCGCCTTCACGCTGGCTCGTGACCACAAATTACCGATTCGTGTTTTCAACATGAATAAGCCTGGTGCACTGCGTCGCGTAGTGATGGGCGAAAAAGAAGGCACTTTGATCACGGAGTAATATCCGTTGACGACAAATCAAGGTAAGATTCCGCATTACTTTGTAGTGGGTTTGTTACCTGGACGCGCCTTTGGCGTTGTCATGAATTAAACGCGACTATACTTAGCACACCCATAGCGGCTGTGCTGGCGGATAGTCTGCCTGAGACTAGTTTTCAAGGATTCGTAACGTGATTAACGACATCAGAAAAGATGCTGAAACACGCATGGAAAAGTGCGTAGAAGCGTTCAAAAACCAAATCAGCAAAGTGCGTACTGGTCGCGCTTCTCCAAGCCTGCTCGATGGCATTGTGGTTGAATACTACGGTACTCCAACTCCGCTGCGTCAGCTGGCAAGCGTCACAGTTGAAGACACCCGTACCCTGAAAATCAACGTTTTCGATCGTTCTCTGGGCCCGGCTGTTGAGAAAGCGATCATGGCTTCCGATTTGGGTCTGAACCCAAGCTCTGCGGGTACTGATATCCGTGTTCCACTGCCTCCGCTGACAGAAGAACGTCGTAAAGAGCTGATTAAAGTGGTTCGTGGCGAAGCTGAAGGCGCTCGCGTTGCCGTACGTAACGTACGTCGTGATGCTAACGATAAAGTGAAAGCGCTGCTGAAAGAAAAAGAAATCAGCGAAGATGACGATCGTCGCTCCCAGGACGACGTGCAGAAAATGACCGATGCAGCGATCAAGAAAGTTGACGCGGCGCTGGCAGATAAAGAAGCGGAACTGATGCAGTTCTGATTTCTGACGTCATCTGATAAAACGCCGTACAGAAAGTCCTGTGACTTTGCTGGCGGCGTTTTGCTTTTATATGGTCTAACTTTTTTCCGGGCATCTCATGAAGCATTTAACTCTCCTCGGCTCGACCGGCTCAATCGGTTGCAGCACTCTCGACGTTGTTCGTCATAACCCTGAACACTACACGGTGGCCGCTCTTGTGGCCGGAAAGAACGTGCAGCGTATGGTTGAGCAATGTCTGGAGTTTACTCCCCGCTATGCGGTGATGGATGACGAGGAAAGTGCTCGCCAGGTCAAAACGCTGCTGGCGGAGAATGGCAGTCGTACGAAAGTTCTGAGTGGCCAACAGGCGGCGTGTGAAATGGCAGCGCTGAACGAGGTGGACCTGGTGATGGCGGCTATTGTGGGTGCGGCCGGGCTGCTGCCAACGCTTGCTGCTATTGATGCCGGTAAAACGGTACTGCTGGCAAATAAAGAGTCACTGGTCACCTGTGGTCGCCTGTTTATGGACGCAGTAAAGGCGCGCGGTGCGCGACTTTTACCGGTAGATAGCGAACATAACGCCATTTTTCAGAGTTTGCCGCAACCGTTTCAGGAAAACCTGGGTTACGCTTCCCTTGAGCAGAATGGCGTTGTGTCGATTCTGCTTACCGGGTCTGGTGGCCCGTTCCGTGAAACGCCGATGTCTGAGCTGGCTTCAATGACGCCCGATCAGGCCTGTCGGCATCCGAACTGGTCGATGGGACGTAAAATTTCCGTCGATTCCGCCACTATGATGAACAAAGGTCTGGAATACATTGAAGCCCGCTGGCTGTTTAATGCGTCGGCGAAACAGATGGAAGTGCTCATCCACCCACAGTCTGTGATTCATTCTATGGTGCGTTATCAGGACGGCAGCGTGCTTGCGCAATTGGGGGAACCGGATATGCGCACGCCAATTGCTCACTCTATGGCGTGGCCAAACCGTGTTATCTCTGGGGCAAAACCGCTCGATTTTTGCAAAATCAGCGCATTGACCTTCAGCGAACCTGACTACGATCGCTACCCTTGTCTGAAGCTGGCGATGAACGCCTTCGATCAGGGGCAAGCGGCGACGACGGCACTCAACGCGGCCAATGAAATTACCGTCGAGGCATTTCTGCAACAGCGAATCCGCTTTACAGATATTGCGACACTCAATCTGTCGGTTCTTGAAGCGATAGATCTGCGTGAACCACAGAGTGTGGAAGAAGTGCTGGCAGTCGATGCTGCAGCGCGCGTTGTTGCGCACCAACAAGTGACACGTCTCGCAAGCTCGTGATAATCCACCCACTAGTGGTCGTGCTATTTGTTAGCGTTGGGCTTCAGTGATATAGTCTGCGCCACCTGATTGCAGGCATTTGACTTTGAGTGGTCAGGCAAGCCGTGGTTTACACGGCTTTTTTGTGGAAAGGCTTCAGTATTCCTGAGTACCGTTAAATCCTTTCAGGGACTAAAAACGCGTTATGTTGTCTGCGAATCAACCAATAAGCGAAAACTTGCCAGCTCATGGCTGTCGCCATGTAGCAATCATCATGGATGGCAACGGCCGCTGGGCGAAAAGACAAGGGAAGATACGAGCCTTTGGGCATAAAGCTGGGGCGAAATCTGTTCGCCGCGCCGTTTCTTTTGCCGCCAATAACGGCATTGATGCGTTAACGCTCTATGCTTTCAGCAGTGAAAACTGGAATCGACCGCCGCAGGAAGTGACTGCGTTGATGGAATTGTTTGTGTGGGCGCTCGACAGCGAAGTAAAAAGCCTGCACCGCCACAACGTACGCTTGCGCATTATCGGCGATACCAGTCGTTTTAACTCACGTCTGCAGGAACGCATTCGTAAAGCGGAAGCGGTGACCGAAAATAATACCGGTCTGACGCTGAATATCGCGGCGAATTACGGCGGACGTTGGGACATTATCCAGGGTGTTCGGCATTTGGCTGAGCAAGTTCAGGAAGGGCTGTTAAGACCCGACCAGATTGATGAAGAGGCGCTGGGTCAGCAAATCTGCATGAACGAACTGGCACCCGTGGATTTGGTTATTAGGACAGGGGGAGAACATCGAATTAGTAACTTTTTGCTTTGGCAAATTGCCTACGCCGAACTTTACTTTACGGATGTTCTTTGGCCCGATTTTGATGAACAAGACTTTGAAGGTGCGTTGAATGCCTTTGCCAATCGTGAGCGTCGCTTCGGCGGTACTGAGCCTGGCACCGAAAAAGTCTGATGGGGGTAGCTTTTGCTGAAGTATCGCCTGATTTCCGCTTTTGTATTAATACCCATCGTTATCGCGGCGCTGTTTTTGCTGCCGCCGGTGGGATTTGCCATTGTCACGCTAGTGGTGTGTATGCTCGCGGCGTGGGAATGGGGGCAGCTTAGCGGCTTTACTTCGCGCACTCAGCGGGTATGGCTGGCAGTACTCTGTGGCCTGTTACTGGCGCTGATGCTGTTTATGTTGCCTGAATATCATCACGATATTCATCAGCCATTGATCGTAGGTTCCCTGTGGGCCTCGCTGGGCTGGTGGGTTGCCGCATTACTGCTGGTGCTTTTTTATCCCGGTTCTGCAACGTTCTGGCGCAATTCTAAAACGCTGCGTCTGATTTTTGGCCTGCTCACAATTATTCCTTTTTTCTGGGGTATGCTTGTGCTGCGCGTCTGGCACTATGACGATAACCACTACAGCGGCTCACTGTGGCTTCTTTATGTGATGATTCTCGTCTGGGGTGCTGACTCCGGTGCCTATATGTTTGGCAAACTGTTCGGCAAACATAAGCTGGCGCCGAAAGTGTCGCCTGGCAAAACCTGGCAGGGGTTCATCGGTGGGCTGTTTACGGCCGCGTTAATCTCCTGGGGTTATAGCGTGTGGGCAAATCTTGAAGTCGCTCCAGGTACGCTCCTGATTTGTTCCATTTTCGCTGCACTGGCATCAGTATTGGGTGATTTGACCGAGAGTATGTTTAAGCGCGAAGCAGGGATCAAAGACAGCGGCCACCTCATTCCAGGACATGGTGGAATACTGGACCGTATTGATAGCCTCACGGCTGCGGTACCGGTGTTTGCATGCCTGTTGTTGCTGGTATTTGGCACGATTTAACGGAAGGTTTTATGCTGAGCATCCTTTGGAATTTGGCGGCGTTCATTGTTGCACTTGGTGTACTGATCACCGTGCACGAGTTTGGCCATTTCTGGGTTGCCCGGCGTTGCGGAGTGCGGGTCGAGCGTTTTTCTATTGGCTTCGGTAAATCACTGTGGCGTCGTACTGACCGACAGGGAACCGAGTTTGTTATTGCGCTTATCCCACTCGGCGGCTACGTCAAAATGCTTGATGAGCGTGTAGAGCCAGTCGCCCCCGAAATGCGACATTACGCGTTCAATAACAAAACGGTAGGCCAACGCGCCGCTATCATTGCTGCCGGACCGGTAGCCAACTTCATCTTCGCCGTTTTCGCCTATTGGCTGGTGTTTATCATCGGTGTCCCTGGTGTTCGTCCGGTTGTTGGCGAAATAACCGCCAACTCCGTCGCAGCAACAGCGCAAATTGCGCCAGGTATGGAACTTAAAGCAATCGATGGTATCGAAACCCCTGATTGGGATGCCGTAAGGCTGCAATTGGTTTCGAAAATCGGCGATGACCAGACCACTATCAGTGTTTCACCGTTTGGGGCCAATCAGCGTCAGGACAAAGTCCTCGATTTACGTCACTGGACTTTTGAGCCTGACAAAGAAGATCCTGTTGCTGCATTAGGGATTCGCCCTCGCGGTGCACAGATTGAACCTGTGTTAGCTGAAGTGCAGGCTGATTCGGCTGCAAGTAAAGCAGGTTTGCAAGCGGGCGATAGGATCGTTAAAGTCGATGGTCAGCCGTTAACACAATGGATGACCTTTGTTATTCTGGTGCGCGATAATCCTGGCACACCGCTGGCAGTCGAAATTGAACGGCAGGGGAGTCCGCTCTCTTTGACGCTCATCCCGGACACCAAGCCGGGTGGTGGTAAGGCAGAAGGATTTGCTGGCGTAGTGCCAAAAGTGATCCCGCTGCCAGATGAGTACAAAACAATACGCCAGTATGGACCGTTTAGCGCCATCCTTGAAGCCACGGATAAAACATGGCAACTGATGAAGCTTACGGTCAACATGTTGGGGAAATTGATAACCGGTGACGTAAAACTGAACAACCTCAGTGGGCCGATTTCTATCGCTCAAGGGGCTGGGATGTCAGCAGAATACGGGGTGATTTACTATCTCATGTTTCTCGCGCTCATTAGCGTGAACCTCGGGATAATCAACCTGTTCCCGCTTCCCGTTTTAGACGGTGGGCATCTGCTGTTTTTAGCGATTGAAAAGCTAAAAGGTGGGCCGGTATCCGAGCGAGTTCAAGACTTTAGTTATCGCATTGGCTCGATACTGCTGGTGCTGTTAATGGGGCTTGCGCTTTTCAATGATTTCTCTCGGTTGTAAGAGAGATAGTTAGGAAGAATGCATAATAACGATGGCGATGAAAAAGTTGCTCATAGCGTCGCTGCTGTTTAGCAGCGCAACCGTATACGGTGCTGAAGGGTTCGTAGTGAAGGATATTCATTTCGAAGGCCTTCAGCGTGTCGCCGTCGGTGCGGCCCTCCTCAGTATGCCAGTTCGCCAGGGCGACACGGTTAATGATGAAGATATCAGTAATACCATTCGCGCATTGTTTGCCACTGGCAACTTTGAGGACGTCCGCGTCCTGCGTGATGGTGATACGCTGCTGGTTCAGGTGAAAGAACGCCCAACGATTGCCAGTATCACTTTCTCCGGTAACAAATCGGTGAAAGACGATATGCTCAAGCAAAACCTTGAAGCATCGGGTGTTCGTGTGGGTGAATCTCTGGACCGCACAACCCTGTCTGATATCGAAAAAGGACTGGAAGACTTCTACTACAGCGTCGGTAAATACAGCGCAAGCGTCAAAGCTGTTGTCACCCCACTGCCGCGTAACCGCGTCGATCTGAAGCTTGTCTTCCAGGAAGGCGTCTCTGCGAAGATCCAGCAGATCAACATCGTGGGCAACCACGCGTTCAGTACGGACGAGCTGATCTCCACCTTCCAGCTGCGCGATGAAGTGCCGTGGTGGAACGTGGTCGGCGATCGTAAATACCAGAAACAGAAGCTGGCGGGAGATCTTGAAACCCTGCGTAGCTATTATCTGGATCGTGGATACGCTCGTTTCAACATCGACTCTACTCAGGTCAGTCTGACTCCGGACAAGAAAGGGATCTACATTACGGTTAACATTACTGAAGGCGAGCAGTACAAGCTTTCAGGTGTTGAAGTCAGTGGAAACCTGGCGGGTCACTCTGCTGAGATCGAGAGTCTGACTAAGCTCCAGCCGGGCGAGCTGTATAGCGGCGCGAAAGTGACCAAAATGGAAGACGGCATTAAAAAGCTGCTCGGCCGTTATGGTTACGCCTATCCGCGTGTACAAACTCAGCCTGAAATCAACGATACGGATAAAACCGTTAAGCTCCACGTCAACGTTGATGCGGGCAACCGCTTCTATGTGCGTAAGATTCGCTTTGAAGGTAACGATACCTCCAAAGATTCCGTACTGCGTCGTGAAATGCGCCAGATGGAAGGCGCATGGCTAGGCAGCGATCTCGTTGACCAGGGTAAAGAGCGTCTGAACCGTCTGGGTTACTTCGAAACGGTTGATACGGATACACAGCGTGTATCAGGCAGCCCGGACCAGGTAGACGTTGTTTATAAAGTAAAAGAACGTAACACCGGTAGCTTTAACTTCGGTGTGGGCTACGGCACAGAAAGTGGCGTGAGCTTCCAGGTCGGTGTGCAGCAGGATAACTGGTTAGGTACAGGGTATTCCGTTGGTATCAATGGTACCAAGAACGACTACCAGACCTATTCCGAGTTCTCTGTTACTAACCCGTACTTCACCGTTGACGGTGTCAGTCTGGGTGGTCGTATTTTCTATAACGACTTTAAAGCAGATGACGCGGATCTGTCCTCATACACCAACAAAAGTTATGGTCTTGATGGCACCCTCGGTTTCCCGATAAATGAATACAACACCCTGCGTGCTGGTTTAGGTTACGTGCATAACGACCTGTCCAATATGCAACCACAGGTGGCCATGTGGCGTTATCTCGATTCAATCGGGCAGAAGGCAAGCACCTCTAGCGACAACAACGGTTTCGCTGCTGATGACTTCACCTTTAACTACGGCTGGACCTATAACCGTCTTGACCGTGGCTTCTTCCCGACTGAAGGTTCTCGCGTTAACCTCAACGGTAAAGTGACGGTTCCGGGTTCTGATAACGAGTTCTACAAACTCACGCTGGATACCGCGTCTTACTTCCCGATTGATGACGACCACAAGTGGGTTGTTCTGGGTCGTACCCGTTGGGGTTACGGTGATGGTTTAGGTGGCAAAGAATTGCCATTCTATGAGAACTTCTATGCAGGTGGTTCCAGCACCGTACGTGGCTTCCAGTCCAATAACATTGGTCCGAAAGCGGTTTACTACGGCGGTAATGACACTGATAACTGCGATAAAAAATCGTCTTCAGAAGTCTGTAGTTCTGATGATGCGGTGGGCGGTAACGCCATGGGTGTTGCGAGCCTTGAGTTCATTACACCAACTCCGTTTATCAGCGATAAGTATGCAAACTCAGTACGTACTTCGTTCTTCTGGGATGCAGGTACCGTGTGGGATACCAACTGGCAGAACACGGCTCAGATGAAAGCGGCGGGCGTGCCGGATTATAGCGATCCGAGCAATATTCGCATGTCTGCAGGTATCGCATTACAATGGATGTCACCGTTGGGGCCGTTGGTCTTCTCCTACGCCCAGCCGTTTAAGAAATACGATGGAGACAAAGCGGAGCAGTTCCAGTTTAACATTGGTAAAACCTGGTAATAATCCGTTGCAATGGAATGCGTTGGCAGTGTAGCGCTGACAACCGGCGATCGCACAGACGATCGCCTTGCCACGCAAAGAACGGTACCTTCGGGTACCAATGGGATGGTAAGGAGTTTATTGTGAAAAAGTGGTTATTAGCTGCAGGTCTGGGTTTGGCGATGGTAACTTCTGCTCAGGCAGCGGACAAAATTGCAATCGTGAACATGGGTAATCTTTTCCAGCAGGTTGCACAGAAAACGGGTGTTTCTGCGACTCTGGAAAACGAATTCAAAGGCCGTGCTGGCGAACTGCAGGGTATGGAAAACGACCTTCAGTCCAAAATGCAGCGTTTGCAGCGTGATGGTTCTACCATGAAAGCTGCCGATCGTAGCAAGCTGGAAAAAGACGTAATGGCACAGCGTCAGACTTTCTCTCAGAAAGCGCAGGCTTTCGAACAGGATCGTCAGCGTCGTTCTAACGAAGAACGCGGCAAACTGGTTACTCGTATCCAGAGCGCTGTGAAAGCGGTTGCAGCCGATCAGAACATCGATCTGGTTGTTGATGCAAACGCCGTTGCTTTCAATGGTAGCGATGTGAAAGACATCACTGCTGATGTTCTGAAACAGGTTAAATAAGTAATGCCTTCAATTCGACTGGCTGATCTCGCTCAGCAGTTGGATGCAGAATTACACGGTGATGGCGATATCGTCATCACCGCTGTTGCGTCCATGCAATCTGCTAAAGCAGGCACAATTACGTTCATGGTAAGCCCTAAGTACCGTGAGCACCTGGCTCAATGCCAGGCGTCTGCTGTCGTTCTGACGCAGGACGACCTTCCGTTTGCCACCTCAAGTGCACTGGTAGTGAAAAATCCCTACCTGACCTACGCACGTATGGCTCAAATTCTTGATACCACGCCGCAGCCGGCGCAGAACATTGCTGCCAGTGCAGTGATTGATCCTTCGGCTAAGCTGGGTAACAACGTCTCAATTGGCCCAAATGCCGTTATCGAATCCGATGTTGTTCTCGGTGATAATGTGGTGATTGGTGCAGGTTGCTTCGTTGGTAAACACACAAAAATTGGCGCAGGTACCCGCTTGTGGGCCAATGTATCCGTTTATCATGAGATCGAAATCGGCGAAAATTGCCTGATTCAGTCAAGTACCGTAATCGGTTCAGACGGCTTTGGCTATGCTAACGATCGGGGTAACTGGATTAAGATTCCTCAGCTCGGCCGCGTGATTATCGGCGATCGCGTTGAGATCGGTGCCTGCACTACCATTGACCGCGGTGCGCTCGACGACACCATTATTGGCAATGGTGTTATCATTGATAACCAATGTCAGATTGCGCATAACGTTGTGATTGGCGACAATACGGCAGTTGCGGGTGGCGTAATCATGGCAGGCAGCTTGAAAATTGGCCGTTACTGCATGATCGGTGGTGCCAGCGTGATTAATGGGCATATGGAAATATGCGACAAAGTCACGGTGACAGGCATGGGTATGGTGATGCGTCCTATCACTGAACCGGGTGTCTACTCCTCCGGCATTCCGCTGCAACCGAACAAAGTGTGGCGTAAAACCGCAGCCCTGGTGATGAACATTGATGATATGAGTAAGCGCCTCAAAGCGATTGAGCGCAAAATCGATCAACAAGACTAAAGGTTCATCCCTATAACGCTAAATTTCCCGGCCTGTCGGCTTTCTTATAAACCGGCAGGCCGTGTTATTATTGCTATTCAGTAAATTTTGACAGGAAGAGTATTTTGACTACCGACACTCATACTCTGCATATTGAAGAGATTTTAGAGCTTCTGCCGCACCGCTACCCGTTCTTGCTGGTAGATCGTGTGTTGGATTTTGAAGAAGGTCGTTTTCTGCGCGCAGTGAAAAATGTCTCAGTAAATGAGCCATTCTTCCAGGGACATTTCCCTGGTAAACCTATCTTCCCGGGTGTTTTGATCCTGGAAGCGATGGCACAGGCGACCGGTATTTTGGCGTTTAAAAGCGTCGGGAAACTGGAGCCGGGTGAACTGTATTACTTCGCGGGTATTGATGAAGCGCGCTTTAAGCGTCCAGTCGTACCTGGTGATCAGATGATCATGGAAGTGACTTTTGAGAAAACGCGCCGTGGTCTGACGCGCTTCAAAGGCGTTGCGCTGGTTGACGGCAAAGTTGTTTGCGAAGCTACCATGATGTGCGCGCGTAGCCGGGAGGCCTGATACGTGATTGATAAATCTGCCTTTATTCATCCTACCGCCATTGTGGAAGAGGGTGCCGTAATTGGTGCCAACGCTCACATTGGTCCTTTTTGTATTGTTGGGCCCCATGTCATTATTGGCGAGGGTACCGTACTGAAGTCTCATGTTGTGGTAAATGGTCATACGACCATTGGCCGCGATAATGAGATCTATCAGTTTGCCTCCATTGGCGAAGTTAACCAGGATCTTAAATATGCTGGCGAACCGACCCGTGTGGAAATAGGCGATCGTAATCGCATTCGCGAAAGCGTCACCATTCATCGTGGCACATTACAGGGTGGTGGATTGACGAAGGTGGGCAGTGACAACCTCTTTATGGTGAATGCGCACATTGCTCATGACTGTACTGTGGGTAGCCGCTGTATCCTCGCCAACAACGCAACGCTGGCGGGACACGTATCGGTTGATGATTTCGCAATCATTGGCGGCATGACCGCAGTCCATCAGTTCTGCATCATTGGTGCACACGTGATGGTCGGCGGTTGCTCCGGTGTGGCACAAGATGTCCCACCGTATGTGATTGCGCAGGGCAACCATGCGACGCCGTTTGGCGTCAACATTGAAGGTCTCAAGCGTCGTGGCTTCAGCCGCGAAGCTATCACCGCGATCCGCAACGCGTACAAACTTCTGTACCGTAGCGGCAAAACGCTGGAAGAGGCCAAGCCAGAAGTTGCAGAGCTGGCAGAACAGCACCCTGAAGTGAAAGCGTTCACCGAATTCTTTGAACGCTCAACTCGTGGTCTGATTCGTTAATGGTCGACAATCGTCCATTAACGATAGCCCTGGTCGCCGGAGAAACCTCCGGCGATATTCTTGGTGCAGGTCTAATCCGCGCACTCAAGGCTCGCGTACCTAACGCTCGCTTTGTCGGCGTTGCCGGTCCGCTGATGCAGGCCGAAGGCTGCGAAGCCTGGTACGAAATGGAAGAGCTGGCGGTGATGGGCATTGTGGAAGTGCTGGGCCGTTTGCGCCGTTTACTGCACATTCGCGCCGATCTTACCCGTCGTTTTACCGACCTCAAACCCGATGTGTTTGTCGGCATCGATGCCCCTGATTTCAATATCACCCTTGAAGGGAACCTGAAAAAGCAGGGTATCAAAACGATCCACTACGTCAGTCCGTCCGTCTGGGCGTGGCGACAGAAACGCGTTTTCAAAATAGGCAGATCGACCGATCTGGTGCTGGCATTCCTGCCTTTCGAAAAAGCGTTTTACGATAGATTCAATGTTCCGTGCCGCTTTATCGGTCACACTATGGCAGACGCCATGCCGCTTGATCCCGATAAAAATGCGGCGCGCGATGTTCTTGGCATCCCGCATGATGCCCACTGTCTGGCCCTGCTGCCAGGAAGTCGCGGTGCAGAAGTGGAAATGCTTAGCGCCGATTTCCTGAAAACGGCGCAAATCCTCCGGAAGACTTATCCCGATCTGGAAGTGGTTGTGCCGCTGGTGAATGCGAAACGCCGCGAGCAGTTCGAGCGCATCAAAGCCGAAGTGGCGCCAGACCTGCACATCCATCTGCTGGATGGCAAAGGCCGTGAGGCAATGGTCGCCAGCGATGCTGCGCTGCTTGCTTCGGGCACGGCGGCGCTGGAGTGTATGCTCGCCAAATGTCCGATGGTGGTGGGTTATCGCATGAAGCCGTTTACCTTCTGGCTGGCGAAACGCCTGGTGAAAACGGATTATGTGTCGTTGCCTAACCTGCTGGCCGGGCGCGAGCTGGTGAAAGAGTTATTGCAGGATGAGTGTCAGCCGCAGGCCTTAGCCGATGCGCTGCAGCCATTACTGGCAGATGGCAAAACCAGTCACCAGATGCATGATACTTTCCGCGAATTGCACCAGCAGATTCGCTGTAATGCTGATGAGCAAGCGGCTGATGCGGTGCTGGAGTTAGCAAAATGATGGAATTTATTTATCCGCACACGCATCTGGTGGCGGGTGTGGACGAAGTCGGGCGCGGTCCGCTGGTCGGCGCGGTGGTGACTGCTGCCGTCATCCTCGACCCTCATCGTCCGATTATCGGGCTTAATGACTCGAAAAAGCTTTCCGAAAAGCGCCGTCTGGCGCTCTTTGATGAGATCAAAGAAAAAGCATTAGCCTGGAGCTTAGGCCGCGCTGAGCCTGAAGAGATCGACACGCTGAATATTTTACATGCCACCATGCTGGCGATGCAGCGTGCTGTTGCTGGACTAAAAATTACTCCAGAATATGTACTGATTGACGGAAACCGTTGTCCTGCGCTACCTATGCCTTCACTGGCGGTGGTGAAGGGCGATAGCCGCGTGCCTGAAATCAGCGCGGCATCTATTATTGCTAAAGTCACGCGCGATGCTGAAATGGCCGCGCTGGACGTCACTTTTCCCCAGTATGGCTTTGCCCAGCACAAGGGGTATCCGACCGCTTTCCATCTGGAAAGACTGGCTGAACACGGCGCAACTGAACATCATCGACGCAGTTTTGGTCCGGTGAAACGCGCACTGGGACTGGTGTCCTGAATCAATACGCAAGCAATTAAGTAACGCGGAATCTGAAGATGGCTGAACCACGTTTCGTACACCTGCGGGTGCATAGCGACTACTCCATGATTGATGGGCTGGCGAAGACCGGGCCGCTGGTAAAAAAGGCGGCCTCGCTTGGCATGCCTGCGCTGGCGATCACCGATTTCACTAACCTTTGCGGTCTGGTGAAGTTCTACGGAACGGCGCATGGCTCAGGTCTGAAGCCTATTGTCGGTGCAGATTTTCACGTCCAGAGCGATCTGATCGGCGATGAGCTGACGCAAATTTCTGTGCTTGCCATGAATAACACGGGTTACCAAAACCTGACGCTGCTGATCTCCCGCGCCTACCAGCGCGGCTACGGTGCCGCAGGCCCGTGGATCGACCGCGAGTGGCTGGCAGAGCTGAATGAAGGCTTATTGCTCATCTCTGGTGGCCGCATGGGTGATGTCGGCAAAAGCCTGATCCGTGGCAATAGCGTGCTGGTTGATCAGTGCGTCGCATTTTACGAAGAACACTTCGCGGATCGTTTCTATCTGGAACTGATCCGTACCGGTCGTCCTGATGAGGAAAGCTACCTGCATGCGGCGGTGGCCCTTGCGGAAGAGCGCGGTTTACCGGTGGTTGCGACTAACGACGTGCGTTTCCTTGAACCGGGTGATTTTGATGCGCATGAAATCCGCGTGGCGATTCACGATGGTTTTACGCTCGACGATCCCAAACGCCCGCGCAACTACTCTTCGCAGCAGTACATGCGCAACGAAGATGAGATGTGTGAGCTGTTCGCAGACATCCCGGAAGCGCTGGAAAATAGCGTAGAAATTGCCCGTCGCTGTAACGTCACCGTTCGTTTGGGCGAATACTTCCTGCCTCAGTTCCCGACCGGTGATATGACCACGGAAGATTTCCTGGTTGTGAAATCGAAAGAGGGTCTGGAAGACCGTCTGGAATTCCTGTTCCCGGATCCTGTAATCCGCGCAGAAAAACGTCCGCCATATGACGAACGTCTGGATATCGAACTCCAGGTGATTAACCAGATGGGGTTCCCTGGCTACTTCCTTATCGTAATGGAATTTATCCAGTGGTCGAAGGATAACGGCGTGCCGGTTGGCCCTGGCCGTGGTTCCGGTGCGGGGTCGCTTGTGGCCTACGCGCTAAAAATTACTGACCTCGATCCGCTTGAGTTTGACCTGCTGTTCGAACGTTTTCTTAACCCCGAACGTGTCTCAATGCCCGACTTTGACGTCGATTTCTGCATGGAGAAACGCGATCAGGTCATTGAGCACGTCGCGGATATGTATGGCCGTGATGCGGTATCACAGATTATTACCTTCGGTACGATGGCGGCGAAAGCCGTTATCCGTGACGTGGGGCGCGTGCTGGGCCATCCCTATGGTTTCGTCGATCGCATCTCTAAACTGGTGCCGCCCGATCCGGGCATGACGCTGGCGAAGGCCTTCGAAGCGGAACCGCAGCTGCCGGAAATCTACGAAGCTGACGAAGAGGTCAAAGCGCTGATTGATATGGCGCGCAAGCTGGAAGGTGTCACGCGTAACGCCGGTAAGCACGCCGGTGGTGTGGTTATCGCGCCGACGAAAATTACCGATTTTGCGCCGCTGTATTGCGACGAATCGGGCCAGCATCCGGTCACCCAGTTCGATAAAAACGACGTTGAGTACGCCGGCCTGGTGAAATTCGACTTCCTGGGTTTGCGAACGCTCACTATCATTGATTGGGCTCTGAAGATGATCAACCCGCGCCGGGCCAAACAGGGCCTGGAGCCGATTGATATCGCCGCCATTCCGCTCGATGACAAGAAAAGCTTCGACATGCTGCAACGCTCGGAAACCACTGCGGTGTTCCAGCTCGAATCGCGCGGCATGAAAGATCTGATTAAGCGTCTGCAGCCCGACTGCTTCGAAGATATGATCGCACTGGTAGCACTGTTCCGTCCGGGCCCGTTACAGTCAGGAATGGTAGATAACTTTATCGACCGTAAGCACGGTCGCGAAGAAATCTCCTACCCTGACGTTCAGTGGCAGCATGAGTGCCTGAAACCTGTTCTTGAGCCAACGTACGGTATTATCCTGTACCAGGAACAGGTGATGCAGATTGCCCAGGAGCTTTCCGGCTATACCCTTGGCGGCGCGGATATGCTGCGTCGTGCGATGGGTAAGAAAAAGCCGGAAGAGATGGCCAAGCAGCGCGGCACCTTTGAAGAGGGCGCGAAAAGCCGTGGCGTAGACGGTGAGCTGGCAATGAAAATCTTCGATCTGGTGGAGAAATTCGCCGGTTATGGATTTAACAAATCGCACTCCGCTGCTTATGCGCTGGTTTCGTATCAAACCCTGTGGCTGAAAGCGCACTATCCGGCAGAATTTATGGCGGCGGTAATGACCGCTGATATGGATAACACCGAGAAAGTGGTTGGCCTGGTCGATGAATGCTGGCGTATGGGGCTGAAAATCTTGCCGCCGGATATTAACGCCGGGATGTACCATTTCCACGTCAACGACGACGGTGAAATAGTTTACGGTATCGGTGCTATCAAAGGCGTGGGCGAAGGCCCAATCGAAGCGATCATCGAAGCGCGTAACAATGGCGGTTATTTCCGCGAACTGTTTGATCTTTGCGCCCGGACTGACACCAAAAAACTGAACCGTCGAGTACTGGAAAAACTGATTATGTCCGGGGCGTTTGACCGCCTCGGCCCGCATCGCGCGGCGCTGATGAACTCCCTCGGTGACGCGCTGAAAGCGGCTGACCAGCACGCGAAAGCGGAAGCGATTGGTCAGGCAGATATGTTTGGTGTGCTGGCGGAAGAGCCTGAGCAGATTGAGCAGTCTTATGCCAACTGTCAGCCGTGGCCAGAACATACAGTGCTGGAAGGAGAGCGTGAAACGTTAGGCTTGTACCTGACGGGGCATCCGATCAACCAGTATCTGAAAGAAATTGAGCGCTATGTCGGAGGCTACAGGCTAAAAGACATGCATCCGACGGAACGTGGTAAAATGACCACGGCGGCGGGGCTCGTCATTGCGGCGCGGGTTATGGTCACCAAGCGCGGTAATCGCATCGGCATCTGTACTCTGGATGACCGTTCCGGGCGGCTGGAGGTGATGTTATTCACCGAAGCGCTGGAAAAATACCAGCATTTGCTGGAAAACGACCGCATACTTATCGTCAGCGGACAGGTCAGCTTTGATGACTTCAGCGGCGGGCTTAAAATGATGGCCCGTGAAGTGATGGATATTGACGAAGCCCGGGAAAAATATGCTCGCGGGCTTGCTATCTCGCTGACGGACAGGCAAATTGATGACCAGCTTTTAAACCGACTCCGTCAGTCTCTGGAACCCCATCGATCGGGGACCATTCCAGTACATCTCTACTATCAGAGGGCGGATGCACGTGCGCGATTGCGCTTTGGTGCAACGTGGCGTGTCTCTCCGAGCGATCGTTTACTCAACGATCTCCGTGGCCTCATTGGTTCGGAGCAGGTGGAACTGGAGTTTGACTAATACAGGAATACTATGAGTCTGAATTTCCTTGATTTCGAACAGCCGATTGCAGAGCTGGAAGCGAAAATCGATTCTTTGACAGCGGTAAGCCGTCAGGATGAAAAACTGGATATTAACATCGACGAAGAAGTGCATCGTCTGCGTGAAAAAAGCGTAGAACTGACGCGCAAAATCTTTGCCGATCTCGGCGCATGGCAGATTGCCCAGCTGGCTCGTCATCCACAGCGCCCGTACACCCTGGATTATGTCCGCCTGGCGTTTGATGAATTTGACGAACTGGCAGGCGATCGCGCTTATGCTGACGACAAAGCCATTGTCGGCGGTATCGCACGTCTGGATGGTCGCCCGGTGATGATCATTGGTCATCAGAAAGGCCGTGAAACCAAAGAGAAGATTCGTCGTAACTTTGGTATGCCAGCACCGGAAGGTTACCGTAAGGCACTGCGCCTGATGGAAATGGCCGAACGCTTTAACATGCCGATCGTGACCTTTATCGACACTCCTGGTGCATACCCAGGCGTCGGTGCAGAAGAGCGCGGTCAGTCAGAAGCCATCGCGCGCAACCTGCGTGAAATGTCTCGTCTGTCGGTCCCGGTGATCTGTACCGTGATCGGTGAAGGCGGTTCCGGCGGCGCACTGGCTATCGGTGTGGGCGATAAAGTGAATATGCTGCAGTACAGCACCTATTCCGTTATCTCCCCGGAAGGCTGCGCGTCCATTCTGTGGAAGAGCGCAGACAAAGCGCCGCTGGCGGCGGAAGCGATGGGTATTATCGCGCCACGTCTGAAAGAGCTGAAGCTTATCGATACCGTGATCCCAGAACCGCTGGGCGGCGCGCATCGTAAGCCAGAAGTGATGGCAGCTTCCCTTAAAGCGCAGCTGCTGGCCGATTTGGCCGATCTCGATGTGCTGAGCAAAGAAGACCTGCTCAACCGTCGTTATCAGCGCCTGATGAACTACGGTTACGCGTAATCTGCACAATAATCTTAAAAGCCGCACACTGTTGCGGCTTTTTTTTTACCTGCCGTTTACCTCGGCTATGCTTATCTAATATTTTTCAAGGAGGTAGACCATGAATATTATTGCCATCATGGGTCCGCATGGCGTCTTTTATAAAGATGAGCCGATCAAGGAGCTGGAAAAATCATTACAGTCTCGCGGATTCCAGCTTATCTGGCCGCATAACAGTGCCGATCTGCTTAAGGTTATCGAGCATAACCCACGTATCTGTGGCGTCGTCTTTGACTGGGATGAGTACGACCTGGAATTGTGCAGCGATATCAATCAGCTCAATGAATATCTGCCGCTGTATGCGTTCATCAATACTCATTCGACGATGGACGTCAGCGCTCACGATATGCGCATGGCGCTGTGGTTTTTTGAATACGCACTCGGAGCAGCCGAGGATATTGCGACGCGCATCGAGCAATATACCCGTGAATACCTCGATAACATCACGCCTCCTTTTACCCGCGCACTGTTCAACTATGTGAAAGAAGGTAAATACACCTTCTGCACGCCAGGTCACATGGCGGGAACGGCATACCAGAAAAGCCCGGTTGGTTGTCTGTTCTATGATTTCTTTGGCGGTAACACGCTGAAAGCGGATGTCTCGATCTCGGTGACGGAACTCGGCTCGCTGCTGGACCACACCGGCCCGCATCTGGAGGCGGAAGAGTACATCGCCCGCACCTTCGGCGCCGAACAAAGTTATATGGTGACCAACGGCACGTCGACGTCTAATAAGATTGTTGGCATGTACGCCGCACCTGCCGGAAGCACACTGCTGATTGATCGTAATTGCCACAAATCGCTGGCGCATCTGCTGATGATGAGCGATGTCGTTCCGCTCTGGCTGTCGCCAACGCGAAACGCGCTGGGGATTTTGGGCGGCATTCCGCGCCGTGAGTTTTCCCACGCGGCGATTGAACAGAAAGTCGCATCGGTTGCGGGCGCAAGTTGGCCTATTCATGCGGTGATTACCAACTCGACCTATGACGGGCTGCTCTACAACACCAACTGGATCAAGCAGACGCTTGACGTATCATCGATTCACTTTGATTCGGCCTGGGTTCCCTATACCAATTTCCACCCGATTTATGCGGGAAAAAGCGGGATGAGCGGCGAACGTATGCCGGGCAAAGTATTCTTCGAAACTCAGTCGACACATAAAATGCTGGCGGCGTTCTCGCAGGCTTCGCTTATTCACATCAAGGGCGAATACGACGAAGACACGTTCAACGAAGCTTTCATGATGCACACTACCACTTCGCCAAGCTATCCACTGGTGGCCTCGATAGAAACGGCGGCAGCGATGTTGCGCGGCAATCCGGGTAAACGCTTGATTAACCGTTCAGTGGAACGGGCGCTGCATTTCCGTAAAGAAGTACAGCGACTCAAAGATGAGGCCGACGGCTGGTTCTTTGATATCTGGCAACCGGAAGAGATTGATGAAGCCGAATGCTGGTCCGTTGCACCTGACGAAAGCTGGCATGGATTCCGCGATGCGGATGCGGATCATATGTTCCTCGATCCGGTGAAAGTCACCATTCTGACGCCGGGGATGGACGAGCAAGGAACGATGAGCGATGAAGGGATCCCGGCGGCGCTGGTGGCGAAATTCCTCGATGAACGCGGCGTAGTGGTAGAGAAAACGGGCCCGTACAATCTGCTCTTCCTGTTCAGTATCGGGATCGATAAAACCCGTGCGATGGGGCTGCTGCGGGGGCTGATGGAGTTCAAACGCGCTTACGATCTTAATCTGCGGGTGAAAAACATGCTCCCGGATCTGTACGCTGAAGATCCTGATTTTTATCGCAACATGCGGATCCAGGATCTGGCTCAGGGGATCCATAAGCTGATCCGCCAGCACGATCTGCCGCGTCTTATGCTTCAGGCGTTTGACGTTTTGCCCGAAATGAAACTTACCCCGCACAAAGCCTGGCAACGTCAGGTAAAAGGCGAAGTGGAAACTATCGAGCTGGAAAATCTGGTGGGACGCATATCGGCCAATATGATCCTGCCTTATCCGCCTGGCGTTCCGCTATTGATGCCGGGCGAGATGATCACCGAGCAAAGCCGGGCGGTGCTCGATTTCCTGCTCATGTTGTGTTCCGTCGGTCGTCATTATCCCGGTTTTGAGACAGATATTCACGGTGCGAAGCGCGACGAAAACGGCACTTATTGGGTGCGAGTCTTAAAAAATAGCTAAGCGCTTGCGTGCTCAGGGTTTTCGGTTGTAACGTTTGGGCCTTATCAAAAGGAGAGGCTATGCTGGGTTTAAAACAGGTTCACCATATTGCGATTATTGCGACCGATTACGCTCACAGTAAGGCGTTCTATTGCGACATTCTCGGATTCACGCTGATGAGCGAAGCTTATCGCGCTGAACGCGATTCGTGGAAAGGTGACCTGGCGTTGAACGGGCAGTATGTGATTGAGCTTTTCTCCTTTCCTTTCCCACCTGCGCGCCCGTCGCGACCAGAAGCCTGTGGGCTTCGCCATCTCGCCTTCAGCGTCGATAATATTGAGCAGGCGGTGAAGCATCTTGAAGGGCATGGCGTGAAGTGCGAAGCCATTCGCATCGATCCGTTTACCAATAAGCGCTTTACCTTTTTCAACGATCCTGATGGCCTGCCGCTGGAGCTTTATCAGCAGTGACGTTACTTGCAATCGCTCAGTCTGTTTCTCCGTACCGTCAGTTGCTGGTGGGGTTTAGCGGTGGCCTGGACTCTACCGTCCTGTTACATCGCCTGATGCTGTGGCGTGAACAACAGCCCGATGTCCAGATCCGTGCTATTCATATTCATCATGGGCTTAGTGCTAATGCCAATGAATGGGTGGCCCACTGCGAGACGCTTTGCCAGACGTGGAATATCCCGCTGATCGTTGAACGCGTGACGCTTAAGGACGAAGGACTTGGGACGGAGGCGCAGGCACGTAAGGCACGGTATGCCGCCTTTGAGCACGCGCTTCGGCCCGGTGAAGCCATCGTGACGGCGCAGCATCTCGACGATCAGTGTGAGACGTTTTTACTGGCGCTTAAGCGAGGCAGCGGCCCGGCGGGATTATCGGCGATGGCTGAGCGCAGCAAATTTGCCGGGACATACCTGCTGCGTCCTTTGCTGAACGAAACCCGTTCATCGCTGGAGCATTGGGCGCGTGTACACAATCTGCGCTGGATAGAAGATGAAAGTAATCAGGACGATGGCTACGATCGTAACTTCTTACGTCTGCGTATTTTGCCCGAACTTTCTCAGCGTTGGCCGCATTTTGCCGAGGCGACGGCAAGAAGTGCGCAATTATGTGCAGAACAGGAAAGCTTGTTAGACGAACTGCTGAGCGAGGAGCTGGCGAACCTGGTGTCGGAAGAGGGGGCGCTGAGTATTTCTCCGCTGGAATCGATGAGCGTGGTGCGCCGAGGGGCGTTAGTTCGTCGCTGGCTTGCGGGTCATCACGCGCAAATGCCCTCGCGCGACATGCTCAAGCGAATCTGGGATGAAGTGGCTCAGGCGCGCGAAGATGCCAACCCGTGTCTGCATCTTAATGGGTTTGAAATCAGACGCTTCAAAGCGCAGCTCTGGTGGGTTAAGCATCAGCCGTCGCTGACAGATAACATCATCTCCTGGCCTGATATTCACGAACCGCTGAAGCTACCGCACAGGGCGGGTCTGGTTGCTCTTAATGCGCCCGGTAATGTGCGTTTGCCAGCAGTGGGAGAGCAGGTGACGATCCGCTTTAAAGCCAGCGGGAATTTACATATTGTGGGCCGCAACGGTGGCCGCAAGCTGAAAAAAATCTGGCAGGAGTGCAACGTACCGCCCTGGCTTCGCGACACCACGCCTTTATTATTTTATGGTGAAACGCTGATTGCGGCGGCGGGAGTCTTTGTCACGCAGGATGGCTGGGCGGAAGAGGGGTTGAGATTCGAGCGGAAGGCGTAACGGGCAGCGAACTGCCCGTTACAGAAAATTACTCTTCGCTCACCACGACGGTGCCGATATCTGGATGACTGAAGCTGGCGATTTTATCGAGGCGAAGTTCACGCGTTTTCCCGGCATCTTCGACGACCAGATATTCAACGTTCTTGCGTGAGACCAGGTCACTCGCTTTTGCTTTCAACTCCTCGCCGTCTTTTAACGCCAGCGCCAGAACCAGGTGATTCTGACAGGCGAGCTCGAGGTTGTCGTAGTCATCGCAGTTGATGGGTTGATAGGTATCATTCATTGACATAATCGCTCACCAGTAAATTCGCAGCAGCATACGCCGCTTTTTCCCTGACCGATTCTGAAAGGCTGGCGTCCGACGCCACTTCATTCAGCACTTTCAATACACAGCCCAACGCATCGGGGATATACCCCAGATCTCCGCTGGCAATTTCCGCATACCTTTTGCGAATTAACTCACAATAATTTTCCACATCCCCTCCTGCCAGCGCACTGACGTTACTGTGAGATACACTTAAGCCTACGAAGATAAACTCGGTTTAGCAAGGTGACTATACCATACTCATTCAAGCAATATCAGCGCCTTGATATTGCTGCGATTCACCGCGAGGTAACAGCCTTTTGGCTGGAATTTCGCTACAATGTGCGCCTGATTCGAATGGAGTTCTCTCATGGCGCTGAAAGCGACAATTTATAAAGCGGTAGTCAACGTTGCTGACCTTGACCGCAACCAGTTTCTCGATGCGTCGTTAACGCTGGCTCGTCACCCGTCAGAAACGCAGGAACGCATGATGCTGCGCCTGCTGGCGTGGATCAAATACGCCAATGAACGGCTGCAATTTACGCGTGGACTGAGCGCCGAAGAAGAGCCAGAAGCCTGGCTGCGCAACGATCATATGGGCATTGATTTGTGGATTGAGCTCGGCTTGCCGGACGAACGTCGAATCAAAAAGGCCTGCACGCAGTCCGCAGAAGTGGCGATTTTTGCCTATAATCAGCGTGCTGCGGAAATCTGGTGGCAGCAAAACCAGCGCAAATGCGCCCAGTATTCACACCTTTCAGTGTGGTATCTGGACGATGAACAACTGGCGAAATTGACTGAGTTTGCCGCCCGTACTATGGCGCTGCAGGCGACGATCCAGGATGGCGCTATCTGGCTGTCTGATTCTCAGAATAATCTGGAAATTCATCTTACTGCGTGGCAGTCACCGTCATGATTGTGGTGTCCCGAACCGTCACTATCCCCGACAATGAGTTTGAGATAACGGCGATCCGGGCTCAGGGCGCGGGTGGACAGCATGTGAATAAAGCCTCAACGGCGATTCATCTGCGCTTTGACATTCGGGCCTCCAGCCTGCCAGAGTCCTATAAAGAAGCCTTGCTCGCCGCCAGCCATCACCTCATTACCAGCGATGGCATTATCATTATTAAGGCGCAAGAGTATCGCAGTCAGGAATTGAATCGAGAAGCCGCACTTTCCCGGCTGGTGGCGGTCATACAGGAACTGACTACAGTTCAGAAAAGTCGCCGCGCCACGCGACCGACGCGAGCCTCAAAAGAGCGTCGGTTGTCTTCGAAAGCGCAAAAATCCACGGTAAAATCACTGCGTGGAAAAGTTCGTCGGTCTCAGGATTGATAAACCGGATACCATTTTTATAAGGAATTCATCGTGAAAACAGCGATATGGTCAGTTATTGCCGCATCAACGCTTTTTGCCCTCATTGGGTGTAATAATCGTGCTGAGATGCAGACTTTACAACCGACACAGTCGGAAGAGTTAAAACCGATGCAGCAGAGCTGGCGCGGTGTTCTGCCTTGCGCCGATTGCGAAGGCATTGAAACGACATTGTACCTGGAAAAGGATGGTTCATGGGTAATGAACCAGCGCTATCAGGGGGCGAAAGAACCGTCATCCTTTGCCACTTATGGCAAGTGGGCGCGCACCGCTGAGAAACTGATTTTGACGGATTCCGAAGGCGAGAAAACCTATTTCCGCGCCAAAGGTGAGGGCATGGAGATGCTCGATCGTGAAGGTAATCCGATCGAATCTCAGTTTAACTACACGTTAGCGCCAGTCAAAGCGGCTCTGCCCTCAACGCCGATGGCGATGCGCGGCATGTATTTCTACATGGCAGATGCAGCAGTCTTCACCGATTGTGCAACGGGCAAGAAAGTCAGTGTGGCAAACAATGCGCAGCTGGAACGTGATTATGCCGTGGCGCGCGGGAATGACAGCAAGCCAGTGTTGTTGACAGTAGACGGTCACTTCACGCTGGAGCCGAACCCGGATAGCGGCGAGATGGTGAAAACGCTGGTAACGGATAAGAGTGCGAAGTTTGCGGCGGGTAAAGACTGCGACAGCAAATAAGACTGAAAAGAAAAACCCCGCAATCGCGGGGTTTTTTGTGGCTTAACCTTTGATGGCTTTCACCAGGTAATCAAGGACATCGCCGGTCTTGATCATCTGCTTCTCGCCGCTGCGACGGTATTTGTATTCAATCTCGTCGCTGTCGAGGTTACGGTCGCCGATAACGACAGTGTGCGGAATGCCGATCAGTTCCATATCCGCAAACATCACGCCCGGACGCTCTTTACGGTCATCCATCAGCACTTCGATACCCTGCGCACGCAGTTCGCTGTACAGCTTCTCAGCCAGTTCCTGAACACGGTAAGACTTGTGCATGTTCATCGGCAAAATCGCGACCTGGAACGGGGCGATATTGTCTGGCCAGACGATGCCGCGTTCGTCGTGGTTCTGCTCAATGGCTGCTGCAACCACGCGAGTTACCCCGATACCGTAGCAACCCATGGTCAGCGTCTGGTTACGGCCATCTTCACCCTGAACGGATGCATTCAGCGCCTGAGAGTACTTCGTACCCAACTGGAAGATGTGACCGACTTCGATACCACGTTTGATCATCAGCGTACCCTGGCCGTCCGGGCTTGGATCGCCGGCAACCACGTTACGGATATCTGCTACTTCTGGCGTCGCGGTGTCGCGATCCCAGTTGATGCCGAAGTAGTGCTTACCGTCGATGTTCGCGCCAGCAGAGAAATCGCTCATGGCTGCCACGGTACGGTCAATCACGACTGGAATCGGCAGATTAACCGGGCCCAGTGAACCAGGACCTGCGTTAACTACCGCGCGGATTTCAGCTTCGGTAGCGAAAGTCAGCGGGCTTGCAACCTGCGGCAGTTTTTCTGCTTTGACTTCGTTCAGCTCGTGATCGCCACGAACCAGCAGCGCAACCAGCGGATACGCGCTTCCTTCAACGGATTTCACCAGCAGAGTTTTTACCGTTTTCTCGATCGGCAGATTGAACTGCTCAACCAGCTCGGCGATGGTTTTGGCGTTCGGGGTATCGACCAGCTTCATCTCTTCTGTCGCTGCCGCACGTGGGGTCGCAGGGGCCAGAGCTTCTGCAAATTCGATATTTGCCGCGTAGTCAGAGGTGTCGGAGAAGATCACATCATCTTCACCGCTCTGCGCCAGCACCTGGAATTCGTGAGAGGCGCTACCGCCGATAGAACCGGTGTCAGCTTGCACAGCGCGGAAATCCAGACCCATGCGGGAGAAGATCTTGCTGTAGGCGCCGTACATCACGTCGTAGGTTTCCTGCAGGGATTCCTGAGAAGTATGGAAAGAGTAGGCATCTTTCATCAGGAATTCGCGGGAACGCATCACGCCGAAACGCGGACGAACTTCGTCACGGAACTTGGTCTGGATCTGGAAGAAGTTCAGCGGCAGCTGTTTGTACGAGTTCAGCTCGTTACGAATCAGGTCAGTGATCACTTCTTCATGCGTTGGGCCGAGTACAAACGGGCGCTCGCCACGATCAACAAAGCGCAGCAGCTCTGGGCCGTACTGCTCCCAGCGACCACTTTCCATCCACAGGTCAGCAGGCTGAACCACAGGCATGGACACCTCGATAGCACCGGCGTTGTTCATCTCTTCACGCACGATGTTTTCGACTTTTTTCAGGACGCGCAGGCCGGTCGGCAACCAGGTATACAACCCAGAGGCCAGCTTGCGGATCATCCCGGCGCGCAGCATCAGCTGATGGCTGATGACTTCGGCGTCGGCAGGTGTCTCCTTCAGTGTGGAGAGCAGATATTGGCTAGTACGCATGTTGTTACGGTTCCATTTCGACGATTGGACCAGGCTGAAACGTCAGACTGACACAAAAAAAGTGGTTTAGTTTACCAGTGTGGCAAAGATGCCAAAAGAGAGGAAAATAAAATTAGCGCACTTCCAGCGCAAACACTTCAAAACCTGACTCGGTGACGCGCCAGCGCACATTAAAATCGAGCAACAGGACGGCGTAAGTTTTGCCAGCTTCTTCCTCTTTTTTATACGCGGGTCGTGGATCTTGCGCCAGGACTTCAACAATAAAGGCTTTCAGGCGAGGGTAGCGCTTTTCCAGGAGCAGAAGTTGCGCGTCAACATCGGACGTAAAACCGACGGGCATATCGGCGACCGGTGCCTGCTGAGCGTAGCTCGCACGCGCCTCGGGCAGCGCTTCGGCAAAGGGCAGATAGGGTTTGATATCCACTACCGGCGTACCGTCGACCAAATCCAGACTGCCTAACTGCAGGATCACCTGATCCTTTTGACAGCGAATATCTTTTAGCTCAATCAACGACATCCCGACAGGGTTCGGGCGGAAGGTCGAACGCGTGGCAAACACCCCCATTCTGGCATTCCCACCCAGGCGGGGAGGGCGCACCGTCGGACGCCAGCCTCCTTCCATCGTTTGATGAAAGATGAACAGCACCCACAGATGGCTAAATGCCTCAAGCCCACGCACGGCGTCGGCCTGATTATAAGGAGGAATTAAGTGAAGTTCACCGCCGCCGCTTTTAACCAGACCCGGCTGGCGCGGTACGGCAAACTTCTCTTTATAAGGCGAGCGGATAACACCTATCTGCTCAAACTGAAATGCACTCATTTCGCCGTGACGTTAAGGGCATTGCCCATGCACACCGCCTGACGATAGCAGCCTGGCGTGCCGCTGGTGACTTCACAGCTGTGCAGCAGGACGGCGTTAGCTTTCATTTTGGCGGCGTTAATCTGCAGACGTTTACGCGCGGTTGGGATGTTTGGCGGAGAGTCCTGATTGCTGGCCTGGCAGGATTCGCCGGTGACTTCACCCAGATCGCGGAATGGTTTGCCAATTAAGTCTTCAGCTTTGGTGTAGATTCTTACCGGTGCAGGGCGCGGTGCCTTCGGCTTGGCTGGCTCCACCTTCGGTGGGGTTGCAGTGCTTTTAACAGGTTCAACAGGAGATCTGCTTAGCATTGAACAGCCGCTCAGCATGAGTGCTAAAAGACAGATCGGTAAAGCACGCATAATATTTCCTCAATGAATAATCAAATCGTCAGTTATTGAATCAGTTGCCCGCATAAATGACAAGACGGGCTTTCGCCCGTCATGAATGATATTACAGAAAGGTCAGATTACCAGCCTTTAACAGCGCCGCCGTTAAACACTTTGTTGGCTTCCTGGTAAACTTCGTCAGACTGGTATGCCTGGACGAATTTTTTCACGTTTTCCGCGTCTTTGTTGTCTTCGCGGCTCACGATCAGGTTCACGTATGGGGAGTCTTTGTCTTCAACGAAGATACCGTCTTTCGCTGGTGTCAGGCCAATCTGGCTGGCGTAAGTGGTGTTGATCACGGCCAGTGCAATCTGCGCGTCGTCCAGAGAACGTGGCAGCTGCGGTGCTTCCAGCTCAACCAGCTTCAGGTTTTTCGGGTTTTCAGTTACATCCAGTACGGTTGGCAGCAAGCCCACGCCGTCTTTCAGTTTGATCAGACCCACTTTCTGCAGCAGCAACAGGGAGCGGCCCAGGTTGGTTGGATCGTTAGGAATCGCGACCTGAGAACCCGGCTGCAGCTCTTCCAGAGATTTGATTTTTTTAGAGTAGCCCGCGATCGGGTAAACGAAGGTATTCGCGACGGCAACCAGTTTGTAGCCACGGTCTTTGATCTGCTGATCCAGATACGGTTTGTGCTGGAAGGCGTTAGCGTCGATGTCGCCTTTGCTCAGCGCTTCGTTAGGCAGAACGTAATCGTTAAAGGTAACCAGCTCAACGTCCAGACCATATTTCTCTTTTGCCACTTTCTGTGCAACTTCAGCAACCTGCTGCTCAGCGCCAACAATGACACCGACTTTAATGTGGTTTGGATCTTTTTCGTCCTGACCGCAACCCACCAGAGCCAGAGAGCCAATCAGCGCGCCTACTGCGGCAAAGGTCTTCAATTTAAACGTCATGTCATATCCTTAATTCGTCGAGTTTGCGTTGTGTAACGTTATTTATGAGTAACAGCCCGGACGATGCGATCGCCTGAGAATTGAATGAGATAAACCAGCACAACCAGCAATACCAGAACCGTGTTCATTACGGTAGCGTTATAACCAATATAACCGTATTGATAGCCGATCTGCCCCAGGCCGCCAGCCCCAACGGCGCCGCCCATGGCGGAATAACCTACGAGGGTGATCAGCGTAATGGTTGCCGCATTCACCAGGCCCGGCAGCGCTTCAGGTAACAGAACTTTGCGTACGATCTGCATCGGCGTCGCGCCCATAGCACGAGAGGCTTCAATCAGACCGGTTGGAATTTCCAGCAGGGCGTTTTCAACCATACGCGCGATGAATGGTGCGGCGCCTACGGTCAGCGGAACGATAGCCGCCTGCAAACCAATAGATGTTCCCACGATGACTCGGGTAAATGGAATCATCCACACCAGCAGGATAATAAAAGGAATCGAGCGGAAGATATTCACCAGCGCAGAGAGCGTGCGGTAAAGCTTCGCGTTTTCGATAATCTGCCCAGGACGCGTGACGTACAACAGCACGCCAACCGGCAAGCCAATCACGAAACCAAAGAATCCAGATACGAAGGTCATTGCCAGCGTCTCCCAAACGCCGCGAACCAGCAGCCACATCATCGGCTCAGACATAACCCAGTACCTCTACTTTTACATGGTGTTCCTGCAGCCAGGCGATTGCGGCTTGCGTCTCTTCTTGTGTTCCGTGCATTTCCGTCAGCATGATGCCGAACTTCACGCCACCGGCGTAATCCATCTGCGCACTAATAATGTTGTTGTTCACATTGAAGCGGCGCGCAGTTTCGGAAAGCAGCGGGGCGTCAACGGACTGACCGGTAAATTCCATGCGCAGCATTGGAACGCTGTCTACACCAGATTCTGTTTTTAAACGCGCCAGATAATCTTCCGGGATATCCAGGTGCAGCGTGGACTGAATGAACTGCTGTGCCAGTGGTGTTTTCGGGTGCGAGAACACTTCGCTCACCGTGTCCTGTTCAATCAATTCACCGTTGCTGATTACCGCGACACAGTCGCAAATGCGCTTCACAACGTCCATCTCATGAGTAATAAGGAGAATGGTCAGCCCGAGGCGGCGGTTAATGTCTTTCAATAATTCGAGGATAGAACGGGTGGTGGCAGGATCCAGTGCGCTGGTGGCTTCGTCGCAGAGCAGCACTTTCGGATTGCTTGCCAGCGCACGTGCAATCGCCACGCGCTGTTTCTGGCCACCGGACAAATTGGCTGGGTAGCTGTCGTGCTTATCAGACAGCCCGACCAAATCCAGCAGCTCGGTCACCCGGCGTTTCACTTCTTCCTTTGGTGTATTGTCCAGCTCCAGTGGCAGCGCGACGTTACCAAAAACGGTGCGCGAGGCCAGCAGGTTAAAGTGCTGGAAGATCATGCCAATCTGACGACGGGCTTGAGTTAATTCTTTTTCAGAAAGTTTGGTTAATTCCTGGCCGCCAACCTGGACGCTGCCTTCGGTCGGACGCTCGAGCAGGTTAACGCAGCGGATGAGCGTACTTTTACCGGCACCCGAAGCGCCAATGACGCCATAAATCTGTCCAGCCGGAACGTGCAGGCTGACGTTGTTCAGCGCCTGAATCGTTCGGGTTCCTTGCTGGAACACTTTGGTGATATTGGAAAGTTTAATCATTAGATTATTTTTATCGTATGTAAGTTAGCCGTGGCATTTTCTTCTGCCAGATACGGGGTTCAGCCGTAAACAAAATGGATGTTAAGGCATCCAGACGTCTAAATCAATGTCACTGTGCGCGATGAGCACTTTCTTGCGTGGTGAAACGTGAGATAATAGCGGGACATGCCTTTTTCAGGAGTAAACCCGTGGCAAAATCAGTACCCGCAATTTTTCTCGATCGTGACGGCACTATTAATGTCGATCATGGTTACGTGCACGAGATTGATGCGTTCGAATTTATCGACGGCGTTATTGATGCCATGCGCGAACTCAAAGCGATGGGCTATGCGCTGGTGGTGGTGACCAATCAGTCCGGGATCGCCCGGGGTAAATTTACCGAAGCGCAATTCGAAACGCTGACCGAATGGATGGACTGGTCATTGGCCGATCGCGACGTCGAGCTGGATGGTATCTATTACTGCCCGCATCACCCACAGGGATCGGTGGAAGAATATCGCCAGACGTGTGATTGCCGCAAACCACATCCGGGGATGTTTATCTCCGCGCAGGAATTCCTGCACATTGATATGGCGTCTTCTTATATGGTGGGCGACAAACTGGAAGATATGCAGGCGGCAACCGCTGCGGGTGTGGGGACCAAAGTGTTAGTTCGCACCGGCAAGCCTGTCACACCAGAAGCTGAAAGCGCAGCGGATATGGTGCTGAATAGCCTCGCTGAGTTGCCAAAAGCGCTCAAAGCGCAGCAAAAATAGGCGTTGTGTTGAAAATGTGAGCGGTTGAAATAAAATTGTATTTTTCCGCTTGTCATTCCTCGGAAGCTCCCTATAATGCGCCTCCATCGACACGGCAGATGTGAATCACTTCACACAAACAGCCGGGTCGGTTGAAGAGAAAAAATCCTGAAATTCAGGGTTGACTCTGAAAGAGGAAAGCGTAATATACGCCACCTCGCAACGGTGAGCGAAAGCCGCGTTGCACTGCTCTTTAACAATTTATCAGACAATCTGTGTGGGCACTCAAAGTGACATGGATTCTAAACGTCGCAAGACGCTAAATGAATACCAAAGTCTCTGAGTGAACATACGTAATTCATTACGAAGTTTAATTCACGAGCATCAAACTTAAATTGAAGAGTTTGATCATGGCTCAGATTGAACGCTGGCGGCAGGCC